>NZ_QGMY01000001.1 GCF_003173355.1 Methanospirillum lacunae
ACTGGTTATGTTCCCACCGGTTGAACGATTCGTAAACGACACCGTCAACGGAGCATAACCACTGCTTACATCTGAACTGAAATTTGCTATAACCGTTGGACAAGGTTCATTTTCAACAGAAATTGTATGAAATACACTAGAATAATTATCACAACTATTACCGGCAGTCAGATTGACTGAATAAAGACCGCTTCGATTGAACGTATGAACTGGATCAGCAACATTTGAGCCAGTACTATTATCTCCAAAGTCCCATTGCCAACTGGTTATGTTCCCACCGGTTGAACGATTCGTAAACGACACCGTCAACGGAGCATAACCACTACTTACATCTGAACTAAAATTTGCTACTACCGCAGGACAAGGTTCATTGAATACAGTAAAAATTACAGACTCCGTACTTTGAGTCTGATCGGGATTTTTTACCTGAACCGTATAATTGCCAGAGACCAGATAGGTCAGATCAAATGATGTAATAATATTAGAAGAATTGATAAAGGTAACCTCACTGGAGTTTGTCAGATTGAATGTGCTATTACTCAGATTAACGAGTAAACCTGATGAAAAGCCAGAACCTGAAACGTAAATTGCAACATTATTATCTCCCTGAACACCTGAAGAAGGAGATATGGAAAAGATTGATGGATTCGTCTTGTTAACAAACAGGCCGTAAAGTCTGGTACCCTCTACAAGTTCTGAAGAACCATTGAAAGAAATTGAATGTTGTTCTTTGTTAAGAGATGAAGGGATTATGGACCAATCATCATTATCTGTAGCCATTATTCGGATATTTTCTTCAGGATATCCAGTTGGTATATCTGAAGGATTATAGTTTAAGGTGAGTGAGTCAAAAGAACCCGTATCTGTACGGGTAATATTTACATAATTATTCAAACTTACGAATGAATCATCAGGACCTCTTGGTGTTGAAGGTGTATTGAAAGATAATGGCCCACTCATATTGGATGAAGAGACATTTACACCGCCATTCCCACCAATATGTAAATTGTAAAAGGATAGATTACGCGATTGGGAATCAATAAAGAGATCTTTTCCACCCGACTGATTCTGTAGTACAGAAGAAAAAATAACGAGGTTGGACGTATTATTAAGGTTCAATCCACCTCCTGAATTTTCTATTGATATCAGATTGTGAATTACCCCTAATGAAGAATCTTTTAGTTGCAATCCCGGACGGTTGGACGCTGAAATTGTGTTGGCTGTCGATGTAACATTGGTAATGTAAAAATTGTGAGCCCCAGTTAATGACACCCCCCCTTCAATATTTGAAGAAACAGTACTATTATCGATAGTTAGGCCATCTATAGATGGCAGAACAATCCCTCCATTTGTATTCTGAAAACAGGATACATCACGGATTGATACATTATAATTATGATTACCAGTTCCGCCAGATATTGCAGAACTAGAAATTCCGTGTAGGGAAATATTTGAAAGTTGAATATCAGATACCCCGGAAGAGAATAATAATCCAGCGGATTGACTTTTAACTTCAAAATTATCCATGGATGTTGAATTACTCACAACAAAAGCATAACCACTTGAATTAATCAGAGGAGTTCCATTATACCCAATGAGGGAGGTTTCATTTTTGATAATAAATGGACCCGTATACGCTGTTGATGAAGAACCATTTACCAGGATCTGCTCACCAACCGGAAGAGACTGATTAAGAGAATCGGAGAGACTCCAGGGACTATCAAAACTACCCACCCCTTCTTCTGATAGTGCATTAACCGAGACATATTTCTCTGCAGTAACCGGAAAATATGTAAATAAAATAAATATCCCCAATAGTAAAAGAATAAAATGAAATCGCTTAAACCCACCCATGAATTAAGGTTAGCAGGAATGTGTATAATAATTCCGATTTTATTTTTTATATAAAATGAAAATAAAATTACGAAATTATAATGTCATCCCTTTACATTAATATTACCGCAATTCAGGATGTATTGTTAGGTATCTCTCTTCAATATCCCCTATCGTATTCGCTTCCCTGATGTCCTTATCATCCCGGACCCGAACAAACCTTGGAAAACGGAGTGTAAAACCGCCTTCATAATTCGGGCTTTGCTGAATCTCTGAGTACCCAATCTCAAACACAATCCTGGGCTCAAAGAATATCATCTTCCCTTCTGAATGGATGACTTCATCTTTGAGAGTACTATAGAGCCAGGTGAGTTGTTCATCTGAAAGACCGGTAGCTACCCGGCTTACCGGAACAAGTTGGTCATCCTGGCGTGCAGCAAGCAGAAACGATCCATATACATGAGCTCGCTTACCTTCTCCCCATTCAGCACCTATAGCAACCAGATCAAGAGTATCCACTTCAGGTTTGATCTTTACCCAATCCTTTCCTCTCATTCCCGGAGTGTAACGAGAGTTCGGTAATTTCAGCATCACACCCTCATGCCCGTTATCCAGGGCCTGGTGGTAGTACTGTTCTATTTCAATAAGATCACTACTTACAAGTTGGGGAGTTGCATAGTCTCTCAATACCTCTGTAAGGATCTTCCGCCTCTCTGAAAAAGACTGATCAAGCAAAATTTCCCCATCAAGGAGGAGAATATCAAAAACATTGGGAACCAGCTTGATCGCCTCTACGGCATCGGCTACCCCATGTTTTCGCCTAAACCGCTTAAGAACCGTCTGAAACGGCATCGGTCTCCCATCCTTAATGGCAATAACCTCACCATCAAGAATGAGATTATGATCTGTCGCATTCAGCAACATAGAGACAACATCAGGCAGGGAATTGGTCACATCCTCAAGTTTTCGTGAGTACATCCTACCTGTTGAACCCTGTTTATGAAACTGAAACCGTGCTCCATCGTATTTATACTCTACTGCAATTGTCCCGGCATCAGCTATAACTTCAGAGATAGTTCCTTGTCGGGCCAACATCATCCGCACCGGATGAAAGAGGTGAAGTCTTACATGAGACAGAGCCTCTTTTCCTTGAGAGGCTAACAATGCCACTTCGCCCATATCATTGAGAATCTGTTGGGCATGCTCGACAAGACCGGAGTCAACATCGAAGGCTTTTGCAATTGCATCGCGGAGGTTCCCCTCGCCGACCCCAATCCTCATGTCGTCAAGCAAAATGCCGGTGATGTAATGGCCTTCAAGGGGCGTAGCTACTGAAAACAATCGCTGGATTATCCGAAGCCGCTCTTTTTGAGATTTACCACCTTCTGCCTGGGCAATCGCTTCAAACGATGAATACACCTCTGCAAGTGTAAGTTCTTCAGAAAAGAATGAGGTTTGAGATTTACTTTCAAGCATCTCTTCAACTGCCCTGCCAAGATCTCCCACCGAATTGAGCGTTGAAAGAACCTTCTCGCGGTTTCTTCCGGTAACATATGCCACAGATTCATAGAGTAAATTAGGACCTATACCTAGTTTGAGTGGACTCCAGTCAGGAAAGGGTTTGCCCAGAATCAGCCGAACAAAGATTGGGAGATCCGGACATTCCACCTCACGAATTGCATTACTCAGAAGATCAATAGTATCAAGCCTACCTTTGATAGACTCAATTTTTCTACAAAGTTCTGCAAAAAACAAAAAATTCAGTCAGATCACCATCACAGACTGAACTGGTATTGCCAGCATTCATCACAGCAGGATTCACGGGAAGAACCCTGTTTTTTTCGCATCGGAGCTTTTCCTTCCAATTCTACTGTGGAAGCAGCAAATAGTTCCACAGACTCAGCATGGAGGGACAGTCCTTCCTGGGCTGATGAAAGAGCCAGAGCAGGTTCGTTGTTCTCTTCAGATAGATGTGCAAGAATTGCCAGATGAATCGAATCACCTATCTCACGAAGTACCGCTGCGGCATCAGGGTTTGAAAGATGACCACGATTTCCCGCAATTCTTCGTTTGAGAAACTCAGGGTATGGCCCGGTCCTGAGCATTTCAGGACAATGATTTGATTCAAGGATAACTCCATCTGCCCGGGATATTACTGACATCATGCTCTCGGTTACTATTCCAGTATCAGTGCAATAACAAAGCCTTGTTGAACCTTCACTGATCAGGTATCCACATGGCTCTGTTGCATCATGCGAGATTGCAAACGGTTCGACGATAAAATTACCGATCTCATATTGTGTTCCACATTTGATGGTCTGCACAGGGAAGCGTACCGGACTTGTTCGCTGCCTGATAAAAGCATCCATCGTACCCACTGTGCCATAGGCAGTTTTTTGGAGATTATTCCCAACCGCAGCAAGACCCTTGATATGATCACCATGCTCATGTGTGACCAAAATTCCATCTATCAGATCGGACCTGCCACCTGATTCAGCAAGGCGACCTTGCTTAGTTTTAGTCCCGAGGAGTTCCCGTGCTGAGCGGCCTGCATCAACTAAAAGAGCGCTCCCATCACCCTCAAGATAAACGCAATTGCCCTTGCTTCCACTCGCAAGGACTGATATCTTCATTACCTGATTATTTGTTCAGATAATGCATAAAATCAGAGCATCATATCATAGACATGTCCACTGATCAGAAAAAATCCTCTGATTTGTCTAACACATTTCTGATGGTATCTGTATCATAATTCTGCAAGTATTGAGAATATAGAGAATATAGAGAATATGTTTAATGTAACTTCACCCGTTATTGTAAGGCTGGTGTTTTACTTATGAAGCATAATGCAAGTGTAATATATGTGATAGCAGTTCTAGGATTGCTTTTAATGGCAACCATGTTCAGCGGATGTACTAGCTCCGACAAGTCATCAACTCAGGCAAAGACCACCACCGCCCCAACAACCGCTCCGGTCAAGACCGCAGCCTCTACCTCTGTTCCAACAGTCGAACAGACAGTAAAGGTTCCAGCAACCCAGGCAGCAGCAGCCGCTCCGGTAGAAGCAAAGGAAGCACCAAAGACAGCCAATGTCTCTGCATCCAACACATCATCTAACGCATCTGCATCTACATCTACAGTAACAGTTTCCAGAGAAAAAACCGTTACTAATGATACCACAAAGGTCAACACAACAGTATCTGTATCCAAGGAAACTGTAAAAGAGACCAGTGGAAACCAGACCAAGACTCCATCAGAGTCAAAGAACGCAACCTCATCCAATGCAACCGCGGCAAAGTCCCCGGCAACTGCATCAAATAAGACTGCAACACTCTGATCGTTTATAATTAGCATTCAAACCCGGGCAAGACCTGCCCCCGGATGAATACTTTTTTTAGATAAAACAATAGTGCGGGATTAAGGGATAATCTCGCATCCATTGTACTTCTCGTGATTAAAGTCTGTCATTGTGATAACACCGGTATTGAGAAGATATTGAATCCGTGGAAGTAAATCTGACAATACCTTAAATAATTCTCTGACAGTTGTACACACAAGTTCACGCCCCTCCTGTGGCCAGGGCTCAAGAACTGCAGAATAGAGACATCTTCCACCACAGAGATCTCGAATATCACATACTGCACAGGCTCCGGGAACAGGGACATCGGGTAGATTCCGAATATCTGCAGTGGTGATCGTTCCCAGATAATAATCGGCCATCCCTATCATAATCGGACATGGCGAAATCTGACCATTTGTTAAAACTGTGTAGTTTGCAAATCCAGATCCGCATCTAAGCCGGGAAGAGCGTTTGAGAAGCAAATCTTCAACCGGATCGATAAACGGATACCATCTCTCGACAACCCCGGTCTGTTCCATCCGGGATACCCATTCTTCTGCTAGATGTTTAATGCCCGGAAGGTACGATTTTTTTACCCAGGATTCAAAGTTTCTAATCTGAAAATCATTCCAGAAGTTAGCATCAATTTGCCAGTGAATGGATGAAAATGAGTATTCAGCATTGTGAGAGAGATGAAGGACTGATTTTTGGATATCAACAGGTTCATGAACTGTCATCCTGGCAATTATCTCACCCACATATCCATTAGCAAGAATGTTCTGAATATTGTCCATTACCCGTTGATAGGTGCCTAACCCCCTGCCAGTATCAGTTGTCTCTTTATCACCATCGATTGAGATCAGAATCGTCTCAAACCTGTTTACGATTTCTGAAGGGAGCCGGTGAAGAAGAATGCCATTTGTCTGGATCATGAAACGGGTGTCAGGGAGATCTTCCATGATTCGGATGATGAGATCACTGCGAAGCGTCGGCTCACCACCGATAAATGTGACAACTACTCCGGGATCTCGGGAAAGAAAGGAGTACAGGTCAGTGAGATCGTAAGTGGCATCTACTGGGATGTCTGCATCGAAAGAGATCTCATCACGTTCCAGTTCAGGGGTATCAAATATTTTCCCCCGGCAGTAATTACAAGCGAGATTGCAGGAGTCCGTGAGAAAGAGATGAATATACACACAAATCCCATAAAATTAGACATACCTCTGATATGAAGATCACTGCCGAACATGCGATAAACCTCAGTTACTCATTTCACAAAGAAAATATGTGGGTATACCATACATACCTACACACGTTTCATGACTCATCGAATTCTTCTCCTTGATGACGAACCAGCCATCTGTGAGATCACCTCAATACTCCTGAAGAAACTCGGGTATGATGCTGTTATTACCAGTAAAGGAGAAGATTCAATTGAAGCATATCGGGCGGCACTTGATCAGGGTGCACGATTTGATGTTGTCATACTTGATCTATCCGTTCCCGGGGGACCTGGAGGTAAAGAGGTCATAGCCGCCCTTCTGGAGATGGATCCAAAAGTAAAAGCACTTGTATCAAGTGGCGATGCAAACGATCCTGCAGTCTCACGATTCAGGGACTTTGGATTCACCGGGGTTCTCATGAAGCCATATACAAAGGCTGTTCTTGATGAAACCATCAAAAAGGTCATTAGCCCTGAGTGATCAGGATAATAGTTTCACCTGTTCAGATGTCACTGAACTCCTCTTCTATGGCAATATAGCCTTTTTTGAATTGGTCATCCACCTCACCGGGCAACAACTTGTTGATCAGATCGAGGGATTAATATCAGATAGAGAATTCAAGACCGGGATGAGTTTTTTTAATAAAGGGCAGAGGTGTATACCCTGGTCCAGGGCACTTTCAGTCCCTGTCATGTCGTGTGAGGAGTATGCTAACTGTACAACCTGAGGATGGTGACTTTTTCAGAATAACACTTGGAAATATTGCCGGATCAGTGGGCAACTTTGGGACAATAATTCCTCTCTTCTTTGCCGTATCACTTGCAACCGGTATGTCCCTTTCATTAATGCTCCTCTCCTGTGGGATATGGTATATCATCACTGGTTTCGTGTACAAAATCCCAATATCAGTAGAACCGCTCAAAGCAGTAGCCGCAGTTGCTATAGCCGGAGGAGTTACCACCGGAGAGATTGCTGCATCTGGTATCATTACCGGGACTCTCTTCTGTCTGGTTGGCCTGAGCGGAAAGATGCAATGGTTGGCAACCAGAATTCCATCTTCGGTTGTACGCGGGATTCAACTCGCGCTCGGGTTGATCCTTCTCAGGAGTGCAATCATGGAATTCGGGATACATGATCTTTCCTTCTTCATTTTCTGTCTTGTGATCCTGGCTTTGTTTTTACTTGGAAAAAGGCTGGTTCACCTGCCTGATCTTTCTGCTCTCGTCATCCTCTGTATCGGAATAATCGCACTTTTAAGTACAACTGGAATTCCAACAGCGGCTCTTCCCACTCTTCCTATCGTATCATTACCAAATTATCAGGAGTATGTGACAGCGACATGGGTTCTTGTCATCCCCCAGATCCCGCTTACACTGGCAAATTCAATTCTTGCGACAGCACTTCTTTCAACCGAACTATTTCATCGCAGAATCACTCCAGACAAATTGAGTTTTACTATTGGAGCAATGAGTCTTTCCACATCAATTCTTGGAGGATTTCCCATGTGTCACGGGGCAGGGGGGGTAGCTGCACATTACCGTTTCGGTGCACGCTCTGGTTGTGCTATGATTATAGGTGGTATAATTCTTATCTGTGGGTCGGTATTTCTTACAAACCCTGAAACTCTAACTGCAATTCCGGGAGGAGTATTTGGAGCCTTGCTTTTTGCTGTTGCTCTAGAACTTATTGGACATGGGTTAAAGACTGAAGAACCTCTTGTTTCCATGGTGATGGCATTCATCGCTATTCCAGCTGGGATCGCTGTTGCATTCATAGCCGGGTTACTTTTTGCAGAATTATCCAGTTATTTTCGGCGATAATGTAAGATAGAAATATCAGAAAAAAAAGGAAACTGGAATTTTCGATGGGAATGAGAGATGTCACTGCCCAAAGAAAGTAATACTTCTGGCCTTTGCCAGAACATGTCCTTCCATTGCTGCATCTACATGTGACCGGTCTGCAGGATTAGGTTTGATTACTGAATCGAGGGCATAAAGTGTAAAAATATACCGGTGGGTTTGCCCTCCCGTGGGGCATGGTGGGTAATATCCCTTTGACCCTAATGAATTTACCCCCTGATACCCGGATCCAGCACGATCTGCAGCAGGGACCTGATTGGGGGGTATCGCTTCATCCCCAGGATTTAGATTATACACAATCCAGTGTGTAAACACATTATCTCGAGCATCGGGATCATCCATAATAAGAACTATTGATTTTGTTTCTGTAGGAGCATTTTTCCAAAATATTGACGGAACCTGTCCAGGACCCATACAGGTGTATCTGGTGGGAAGGGTTGACCCATTAATTGCAGAACTGACTGACACCACAAATGATTTGTTGGATAGGCTATCAGCACCACTCTGACCTTTCTGACTCTCTGAAGCCTGGATACAACCGGAGACCAGGACTCCTGATACCAGAATCAAGAGGAATATATAATGAAATATTTTCATACGATTCTATCTACGCCAGGATTATTGAGACTTTCGAATTATTCTCATCTTCATCGGGTGTGCGAGATATGATAAACTCAGATAGTTGGATTACTCATACGGGGATAGAAACTGATCAGGATAAATCTCCCGGAGTATACTTTTCTTATCAATTCAGGGGATCACTTCATCCAGGGATGATGGACAAGAATCCTTACCAAAAGTGAGTACATGGCAACATTTTTCGATCTCATCATAGGAAACATCAGAACCTGTATCGTTCTCCTGCAGATGGTTTGCGTGATCATCGTCATCACGTATTTGATCATGAGATCACGCTTTTTTATAGATTTTCAAAATAGGGCACTCACCTGGAAGAGTTCGATCCTTATGATCCTGCTCTTTGGTCTTGTATCTATATACGGGACTGAAAGTGGAATCTATGCTTTTGGTGCTCAGATAAATATCAGGGACCTCGGCCCTATGGCAGCGGGTCTGACCTGTGGACCGCTGGTCGGGCTAGGAGCGGGTATCATCGGCGGGCTATACCGGTACTTCATTACAGGGGGTATCTCTCAACTTGCCTGCACCATAGCTGCCATCATTGCGGGCCTTATTGGTGGAACAGTCTATCTCCTCAACAAAAAGCAGTTCATTGGTGTTAAAGGTGCGATTATTACCGCGGGCTGCATGGAACTTATTCATATGGGGCTCGTACTTCTGCTTGGAAAGCCTTTTGATCAGGCACTCGCACTTGTCTTACAGGTAGTTCTCCCTATGACTATTGCAAACATGGTTGGGATCGGAATATTCTCTTTCATCTACATGAATCTGATTCAGGAACGAGAAACTGCCAATGAACGTGATCGGATTAGGACAGATCTTCAACGGAAACAGGCAGAACTCTCTATTGCACGCGATATCCAACTCAGCTTTCTCCCAGACACAATCCCCTCAATAAATGGATACCAGATTTCACCCGTCAGCCTGCCAGCCCGGGAGGTTGGTGGAGACTTTTACGATGTCATCATCCCGGTTTCACAGGATAAAATAGGGATCCTGATCGCAGACGTATCTGGAAAAGGAGTGCCTGCAGCCTTGTTCATGGCCCTCTCCCGGACGATTACCCGTACCAATGCAACATGGCATAAATCTGCAGTGAGCGTGATCACAGAGACAAACACAATGATCTGCGCTGATGCACGATCAGGTATGTTTGTCACTCTTTTCTTCGGCGTGCTAAATCCAGACAGACGGACTTTCACCTATGTTAATGCAGGGCACAACCACCCACTCATATTCAGGGATAACGGCACCAAAGAGGAACTCACCACTACCGGCCCCGCGCTCGGGATCATGGACGATATCAGGTATACAGAACAGACTACAACCATCAATCCTGGTGATATCATGGTCATGTATACTGATGGTGTCACCGAATCTGTAAACCGAAACAATGAGGAATTTGGTGTAGAACGACTAGAATCAATCATTGACGAGCATCGATGCTCTTCTGCTGAAGAGATCAGGGATGTCATCATAAAAACAGTAAATGAATATACTGATGGACAGGATCAATTCGACGATATCACGATAATAGTTATGAAAGGAGAGGAACACGGCAGTTTCTGTACTGGAACCTAACGATTCTCCTAATCATTCCGACAAACCGATACCGGACAAATACAGACTTCTACTATGGATGATGCAACAACATTCCTCAATGCAGATCCCTTTTCCAAACAACTTGGAATCAGGCTGATAAGTTCTTCACCAGGAAAGTCAACCCTCCATCTTGATATTTCAGAGAACCATCTCAACAGTCATGGAACAGTCCACGGAGGAGTAATCTTCTCCCTCGCTGATGTCGCCTTCGCCGTTGCCAGCAACACAAGCGGAATCCCTGCTGTTGCAATCAATACCAGCATTACCTATATGAAAGCCGCTTCATCAGGTACCCTGATTGCAGAGGCAAATGAGTTTTCATCAAACCCGAAACTCGGATCATATGTCGTGGAGGTGTATGATCAAAATAGGGAGAAGATTGCTGTTTTTCAGGGACTTGCATACCGGAAGTCTCCAAGAAAATAATACAAAAGAAAAAAACAGCCAGATGGCTGTTTACATTTGTTTTAATATCCACGCAGTTCTGACTCAACTTTGCGAAGGTTCTCAATCCGCTTCTCAAGTGGAGGATGAGTGGAGAAGAGACTTGCAAGAGTCTTGCCAGATATTGCTGGAATGATGTAGAAGGCGTTTGCTCCTTCTGCAGCAACCTTGGCCTCAGCAGGGATGTATTCCATACGGCCGCTAATCTTGGTTAATGCAGAGATGAGTGCTTCAGGATTATTGGTTATATATGCACTCCCTCTGTCTGCTGCAAACTCACGATACCGGGAAAGAGCCATCATCAGGAGTGTTGCAACCACCCAGACAACGGCGGCAACAATACCTGCAATGATCCAGGCACCTGCTCCTCCTTCACGCCGATCAAAGATTGAGGCAAAGAGGAAGTTCTGCATGATCATTGATGCGATCATCGCAATGAATGAAGCTAGTGTCATAGTGAGGATATCACGATTCTTTATATGTGAGAGCTCATGGGCTAAGACCGCTTCAAGTTCCTGCTGATTCAGGGTCCTCATAATCGAATCAGTCACTGCGACCACTGCATGAGTCGGGCTTCTCCCGGTAGCAAATGCATTCGGGATAGGTGACTGCATTACTGCAACTTTTGGTTTTGGAAGGCCTGCTTCAGTACAGAGTTTTTCAATCATCCTGTGAAGGCCGGGTTCTTCATCCTCTTCGACAATACGGGCACCGGTGGACATCAGAACCAGTTTGTCAGAGAAGAAGTACTGGACAAGACCCATGACAACTGAGATGATAATAATAAATCCGATACTCAGTTTGAGTGCCATGAGGATGCCGATAAATACAAGATATACCAGGAGGAGCAGGGACCAGGTGATAAAAACCCGGTAGGTCAAACCCCAGTCACGTTTCCAGATCATAGTATATACGTATGCGAGCACGTCATCATAAACATTATCTGCAAAGTTCCAGATTATCCCGGAAATTTCACCTTCTTCTGCAGAACGAGCAGTTTCCTGAAGAGAAACCTTATCAGGAGAAAAAGAATAATCAACCAAAACTCATTCTATCGGATTGATTACACCGGTGATCCCGCATCAGAACTGATAAACCATCAAAATCAACCTGGTACCATGAAGTCCATCGGGTTTATCGGATACGGACAGATGAACTGTATGCTTGTGGAGGGGTTTTTACAGACCTCTGCTCTTAATCCAGAAGATATCATCATCAGTACCAGAACCAGGGAAAAGGTAAACCCACTGCTTGAAAGATATCCTGAAATCAGGATTGCTACATGTAACAGTGAGGTAGCAGAAGTAGCAGACCTGATAATTATCGGGGTCAAACCACTTGAGGTAACCGGGATCCTCAAAGAGATCAGTGGAGTCAGAGACAATGAGATTCATATCATCTCACTTGCGGCATGTGTCAGTACTGATCTGCTAGCACAGATTCATCCAGGAAAGATAACAAGAATCCTCCCTTCAGTCTGTTCAACTGTTGGCGAAGGGATCTCACTTTGCTACCACCACCACAGAGTAACTCCAGACTGTGCGAGATATGTCGAGGAACTCTTTACTGCTATCAGCACCGTTAAATTAGTAAAAGAGGAACTCTTTGAACCTGCAGGAGACATGATGAGTTGTGCTCCTGCCTTTCTCTCACGGTTTTTTCTTGAGTTCGCCCTGGCAGGTTCACGACATAGTACACTCACACTCAATGAATGTCTTGAGATGGTTGTATCCACTGCATTTGGTACAGCTCTTATGCTTCAGGAAGGAATGGAGCCGGAAGATCTGATACGAAGGGTAGCCACACCAGGAGGAATCACAGAAGAAGGAGTAAAAATACTTGAGAGAGATCTCCCTGCTGTCTTTGACAGACTCTTTGAAACAACATTATCAAAGTATGATCTTGTCAAAACCAGGGTATCAGAGACCTTCAATTAAAAAACCATAATAAATCAGTATAGTTCGAATAAATGTGGAGATAAACAGGTAGTATGGAATATGCTTCAGGTACCCAGGGACGAATCTTTTATATCAGATTTGATCATGGAGAGAATCTTCTATCAGAACTACAGACCTTCATCAGCGAGAATAATATTCGATCTGGAATGATCCATCTTATTGGTGCCCTTTCGCAGGGAACCCTTGTCACCGGACCAAAAGAAACCGTTCTCCCCCCTGATCCGAATTGGCATTCATTTGATGATGCCCGGGAACTGGTGGGTATTGCAATGATAAGGGAGGGAACAGATGGTCCTGCAATCCATTTTCATTGTTCGACAGGACGGGGAGATTCATCTCTCACCGGATGTATCAGATCAGGAACAAAAGTATACATCGTAATAGAAGCAGTAATTACTGAGTTTGCAGGATTTACAGTGTTTACTGAAAAAAATGAAAAAATCGGCCTTGATCTTCCTATGCCACGCCAAAATCAGGAATAAAATCTGATATTAGATTAATTACGGGACACCCCAATCCTGCTTTTTCGAGATTCAATACGAAACCCTAACGACTGAAGATATTTTTTTGCATTTCCTGAAGTATGGAGGAGGACTTCAACCAAGTCATCCTGCTCATCAACGTCACAGTACAGCCTGAATGAGTCAATAACCGAACAGGTGAGACCTGCATCTGAAGCAAACCGTACATGCTTGAGATAACTGGTTCCGTAATATTGGGCCCTGAATTTGTCTGCAGACCTGATGTATACAGCATTGGTTCCACCACCCCGTCCCGGAACAATTGCCATGTCAGAGCCAGAGGTCATCAATGCTAATATTGAGGATCGATCTGCTAGTGCCAGATCGGCCATGATGATGGCAAGTGGTCCGGTGTTTGCGATACAAAAGATATCAATCGCCTCGTTCAGACCCTGATCCAGAATCTCAACCCGTACCTCTTCACCTTCAGGGAGTGTAAACGAAGCAGTTGAGAGAATCAGTGGATCGCATCCGGCACTCCTTATTGCACCTACAACATCGCGGAGCATGGCCAGGGCAAAGATCTCACGCTCCTCATCATTAAGTACGCATGAGAGACGTGTCTTAGGATTTTTCGGTTTAAAAGGGATTACTACCGGAACTCGCATGGTATCACAGGCCATCAATGACTGCTGTTACATGGTTAGCCGGAGTACGGGTTAAAGGAACCTGAGATGTCTTCATCAAAGACCGATTGATTACCCAGTACTACTAAAGTTAACCTGAACTTTCCAGATATGCCACCTGAAATCAACCCATCATTAGGACAACGTTCTAAGATTATTCACGGAGAAGAAGGGATCATCACCTTTTCCCGCAATGTCTTCCTTCCTCTTACATTCGTCTGCCAAAACCACTGTGGATACTGTACGTTCAGGCAGCCTCCCGGCACCGGATGCATGACCGAACCACACCAGGTACAAGAGATCCTTTCTAAAGGTCAGATATTCGGATGTACAGAGGCACTCTTCACCTTTGGTGAAAGACCTGAACTGGTTGCCGGGTTTCAACCTTATCTGAAATCTCTCGGCTACTCTACGATCCTTGAATACTGCGAGGAGATGTCAAAGCGTGCTTTAAAGGCCGGCATCCTGCCGCATACCAATGCAGGTGTTCTTACCAGTGAGGAGATGGAACGCCTTAAACCCCTGAACGCAAGCATGGGCCTGATGCTTGAGACAACAGCCGATATCCCTGCACACAGAGGATCACCGGGAAAGGCTCCGGAGGTACGGATAGAAATGATAGAAGAGGCGGGAAGACAGAAGATCCCGTTTACCACAGGACTCCTGATCGGAATCGGTGAGACCCGGGAAGACCGGAAAGAATCACTCCAGGTAATCAGCGATCTGCACCGCAGACACGATCATATCCAGGAGATCATCATCCAGAACTTCTGCCCAAAACCAGGCACTGATATGGCTGCATACCCGGGGGCAACTACTGAGATCATGAAGGATACAATCAGTCTGGCAGATGAGATACTACCAGAAGACATCTCAATTCAGATACCACCTAATCTTGCCGATTCCCGTACACTGCTCAGGTTCGGGGTGACTGATCTCGGCGGGGTCTCACCCGTAACCCCAGACTATGTAAACCCTGAACACCCCTGGCCGGGAATTGAGGAACTCAAAGGCCTGACCAGAGGATATAGCCTGCGTGAGCGTCTCTGTATTTATCCGAAATACATCAGAAAAGGGTGGTATCCACCAGGTCTGAAGGATTATATCATGAGGCTGGAGAACAGAATCACTGAGAGAGGAATGCAATGAGCATGGAGACCCCCCTGTATGAGGGGAAGGCCAAATCAGTGTACCAGACTCAAAATCCGGATGAACTGAGGGTTGTCTTCCGCAATGACATGACCGCTTTCAATGGTGTCAAGCACGACCAGTTTGAGAATAAAGGGCGGTTCAATGCGACTGCATCAGAGTTTTTCATGCGCCTTCTTGAAGAAAAAGGTGTTTCTACCCATTTTATCAACAGGCCTGACCCAGATACCATGATCGTCAAAAAACTCCAGATGATCCCACTCGAGGTAATTGTCAGGAACGTTGCTGCCGGTTCAATGGTGAAAAAGTACCCGATTCAGGAAGGCACTGTCCTTAATCCACCGGTTGTTGCGATCGATTACAAGGATGATGAACGCGGGGACCCGATGATCAACGATGAGATCATTTTCGCATTAGGAATCCTGAATCCAGAAGAACTTGGAGCAGTAAAGAAAGCAGCCCTTCGCATAAACGAAATCCTTTCAGTATTCTTTGATGAATATGGGATCAGGCTGGTTGACTTCAAACTGGAATTTGGAAAGGCAAAGGGTGCCATTATCCTCGGCGATGAGATCAGCATGGATTCAATGCGTCTCTGGGATAAGAGGACTGGAGAGTCGTTTGACAAGGATGTGTACCGGTTTGAGAAAGGAGACGTTATGACCGCATACCGCCGTGTCCTTGAGAGGATCATTCCGGGCTTTGGAGGATAAATCCCTTCATTTCCCCACAGTTATGTTACTCCCAGTGACCAAATCCGGGTATTCCGGGTATTAAAGATGGGATACCTGGATCAGGAGAAAAAAATCCTTGATTTTATGGTTCATCACAGCAAAATTCGTTCAGAAAGGATAGAGTGATAACATGAGTACAGAGCAGGAAGACGCAGTAAAGGCGTGGGCAGAAGGATATGCAAAGGAACATGGATGGATCCTTAACCCTGATGACAAACAGCGCGAGGCAGTAATCAAAGGACTTGCTCGCAATACTGAGCGGTTCGGATTCAGATATTGTCCTTGCAGGATCAGGTCAGGAGATCTTGAAAAGGACAAGCGTATCATTTGTCCATGCGTGTTTCACCAGGATGAACTGGACCAGGCTGGTCACTGTACATGTAATTTCTTTTATGACAAAGATGAGTAATCACCTCATTTTTCCTGCTCTTTATATCTTTTATTAATACAGGATGCAAAAACCTGCCAACTCATTTCGATATCTTGATACGCTGTATGCTCCTGATTATGTACCACAGGAAGCAGACATGGGATCATACTCTGCAATTCTCTCGGATGGATCCGAGTACGTAAGAGAAGGACTTGTTGAGAAGTGGCAGCGATGGGTGATCCTCATCCTGCTGCTCGTCATCCAGGCCTTCACAATCTGTATCATTCCGTTGTTCAATGGATACCTCGTCAGGATCTATGGATCAACCAGTAATGATGCCCCCAACATTGATGACTACAAGCGTCTCTTTGTTGACGGCTGGAAATTGAACATTGTCACCATCCTCTACATGATTCCGGCAGTTATCGTCGGCGTAGTGCTTGGTCTTTTAAGCATTGCTCCAATCATGGCAGCAGTTCTTGGAAGAGGTCGCATAGACGAGATTCTGGGTTTAGTTGCAGGCAGCATCGGGCTGGTTGTTACCGGTCTAATCTTTGCGATCATCACTTTGATCATGTACATGGCTTTTGTCCATTTCTCAAGAAGTGGCAAAATCATTGATGCATTCAGTGTTGGTGAAATTACAAAAAAGATAGGAGATGGAATCGGCTGGGCTTCCTATGTATTTATGTGGGTAATCATCTGGATCATCTCAATGATTCTCTGTGTCATCATCATGGGGCTCAATGTTATTCCACCACTCGGTGTTACCGTTGGTATCGTGCTCACCCCACTCTGGGCAGTTTTCATTGCAAAAGTAACCCGCAACGTATATGACAACAAACTCTGATTGAAATCAGGGTTCTTTTTTTCCTAGTTTCCAGATTATTCTGGTTTGACTACCAGGACAGTAACCTGGCTCTGATGGACAACACCAGTGCTTACACTACCAAGGATTAACCTTCCAGCCATACCTTTGCCACTTGATCCAACTACAATCAGGTCATTTCCGTGTGACTGGGAGAACTCAATCAGGCCCTCAACTGCATCCCCGACACGGGTATGAATTGCAACTTCATAGCCTTCTTCTTTTGTAACTGCTCTTATAGAATCAAAGAGTTCATTTTCTTCCATTTGAAGAAGACTTGTATGGGTTGCACTGCCGTTTTTCTCGTGAACAACGATGTCCTGTTCAGCACACTGTGCATAGATTCGCGGCGGTATAACAAAGAGAAGATCCAATGTTGCGTTCAGCAGTTTTGCAAGCCTGACAGCATCGCGTAATGCTTTCATGCTTTCTGGTGAACCGTCAACACCAATGAGAATCCGCTTGTACATAGAATTTCTATCTGTTGCAGGGCATTAAAAGTTGATGAAATGACCCGGTGACCTGGCGAAAAAAATAGGTGGATGAAGCGCTATCTAATAAGCCATGATCCGTACACCGGTTTTCATACCTCTTATTGCCATTTTGTTGTTCTGCGGCCTCTTTCCGGGATCCGCTTTAGCAGATCAGGTTAACCTATCTGGAACAGACCTACTGAGCAAGGTCAGTTCATCACTTTCAAATGCACTCGATGAAGTAGATAGTAATATTTCAGATACTGCAGGGGTGTTCAGTGGTGAAACACTCAAGACAGCATCTGCAGAGAAGATCGTAGCCAGGAACAAGATGAATATCCCTGGATGCGCTGGAATTGTTCTGGTGGCAGGTAATACTACCCTCAATACGCTGAATGAATCATATATCAACCCTCAGCAGATAGAGACCATAAAAAGTGATCCATCAGTATTGAATGCGATTGCAATCCTCAAACCACGGACTGGTAATGCAAATCCACGTGCCGGGGACAATATGATCCTCGTCACCCGCCCGGCAGTGGTAGATGAACAGAACGGAGCGGCAATCGCAGTTCTGCTTTCAGCTCCCTTCTGCAAAGCAGTCTTTGATCCCCAGGTAAAAGATACTGATGCAATTGCGATGGTGATGCAGCCTGATGGCACCATCCTGTACATATCAGATTCATCTGAAATGGACAAAATCCCTCCTGACAACTATGTTACCGAGTATCCATCATTCAGAGATGTAAAAAATGCCATGATTAAGGAGAAAGAAGGGCATATCTCATATGAACTATGGCGACCTGATCCAACAGAACCCAAGGGCAGAGAAGCATACTGGGACACTATTTATCAGAATGGAGCAGAATGGCGTGTGCTTGTTGCACAGGCTATCAGGTAAGTAGTAGTTTGATCATCTGATGGGAAAATAATCATTAAATATTCCCTTTTTTCTAAAATTATCCATTATATTAGACATTGTCATGGGATTATCATTTTCTGGAGTATGTTCCCATAACTCAACTCTTCGCCAAAATAGTATCTTTCTTATATAACCAAGATAATTTTCGAGATACAAAAAAATACTCCAAGAAAAAGCGAGAATTGATTTTGTTTACTCGTTCCAAAATTTAAATATAAAGAGACAAACTGAAAAAAATGAATGTATTATGCCAGCCGGAGCAGGGCATCTTTCCCGCTCATTCCGATCGTTATTCCAAGGGCTGTTCCTGCCTGATTCACTGCAACGATCTCTCCAGAGAGAAGTTCATTAATAGTACTGACAGATGGTGTTGAGACTGGTCTGACTTTGGCTGCCGGAAGATGAAATTTATCAAGGGCAAGTACATCAACTGCTCCACAACCAACAAGACCCTTCTCCCCCATTGCAAAGACAAGATTTACCGGGCCAATAGGTATAACATGCCCCATAAAGGTCTTACTGCCCACAGAGAACGATTCAGATGCCATATCTATATCTCAGCCTTTTTAAATATATCAAAGATGGCAGAACACCTGTGATCAGGCGTTTTTTTCTGACATACTCCGGTCACGATTGTCCGGTAGTATTGCTCAAGGTCATGCGTGATCTGATCCCAGTCGTGAGCAGTAGCATAATGGTTGGAAGCCACAGAATCCGGGCGGTTCTCAAGACAATACCTGATACCTGAAGCGATGTCTTCAGGAGTCATAGCAGAGAGATATCCAAGATCCGGGAGGACATGGGCTGATGCAGCGTTGCGGGGATGATTCACCGTAACCAGTGAAAGTCCACATGCCATGGCTTCCAGAGCAGCTATTCCAAAACCCTCTCGTTCACTTGGCAGAACAAAAATCCGTGATGATTTCATGAGAGACAGAACGTGCTCATGCTCGGCAATAAATCCGGGGCAGGTAATATGAGCAGTAAGACCATATTTCTGAATTTTGGTTTGGATGATATCATAGTCTGGACCATCACCGATGATAATTGCATGGATGGAAGGAAAATCAGAAATCAGCAGTCGAACTGCTTCAACCACAAGCTCCGGGTGTTTTTCGGGGATGAATCTTCCAACAAAGATCAGATCTGATCTTTCTGCTGCCGGGTGAACAGCGGTAATTGCTGCGACATCAATCCCATTTGGAATCAAAACCACATCACCACCATATCCGGTTTTCTTTACCTGGGAAGCTGTAAGTGATGATACTGAAATGATCCTGGGACTCATCTGAAGAGCAGCACGCTCGATAAGGAGTCCGGCAACGCCACAAAATCCCATGTACAAAAACCAGTACCTGCCCCAGAACTCATGCCATGTAATCACCAGGCATCGTTTCTTTACCAGACAGAAGAGCGAGAGAAGGATTGCGGGAAAATATGGAAAGTTCTGACAATCAAAGATCTCTATATCAGATCTTGCGAGATGTGTAGCCAGACCGAAGGTGTACCGAATTGCCTGGAGAATTGAACGCCGTCCCTCGGTATAGAGTCCCATGGCAGGACAGACACCATGAAGGATCATGCCTTCGCGTTCAATCACATCTGGCCCGCTCCAGTATTTCATTCCATACAGATGGACTTCGTGACCGCGGGCAGCAAGCCGGACACCTAACTCATGAATCCGCTTCTCCACCCCGCCGATGGTCTCGGGGTAGATTACATCATAGATATAGCCTATCTTCATCAGAAGACTCCGGAGACCAATGGCGGTTCTCCTGGATCAGTTCCGATTAGGATTTATCCCTCCCGGTATATCAAGATCAAGAGCCCTGATGAGATGTATCTCCTGTATAAATCATGAAAGGTCAGATTCGTCCCGGTTTTGCCGCGATGATCTCTGCCAGGTCACAGATATGGTCCAGGAAGCGATCTGGACCTTCTGGCATCCTGAAGAAATTATCCTCTGTATCAGGGATCCCAGAAGTGCTCATCTCGCATCTGAATGTGAATCCAGAGGAATAACTGTCAGAAAACTCTGGCTTCCAGAAGGAACCAATGAGGATGAGTTATGGCAGACCTTTACTCTTCTTGTAGAACTGGCTGAGGAGGGTGAGGAGATACTCTTTGATGTTACAGACGGACACCGGAGTCTTCCATTCATTATCTCACTTGCTGCAACCTGGATGAAAGAGGTGAGAGGAGTAAAAATAATCGGAGTTGTGTATGCAACCCAGCCTGACGAACACGGGTTCCGGCACATCGTAAACCTTCAGCCGGTTCTCCAGGTTATCGACTGGATGGCTGGTGTTCGTGCTCTTCTGTCACATACAGATGCTGAAAAGATAAGTCATCTGTTCACCGGACTGCAGGGGAATATTTATAAAGCGGGACAGGAACCAGAGCCACCAAAACGTTTAACGGGCTGGTCACATCTACTCGGAACTTTCACAAAAGCAGTCCGTCTCTCAAGGCCGGTTGATGCTATGTATGCAGCATGGGGAATCTCCCAGGATTTACCAGTTATCAGGGATGAAATCCAAAGATTTGCACCTGCACTCCTGTCTGTTGTAGAAGAACTCGCAGAGATCGGGGAGATGGCCGCCATTCCAAGCCCGGAAGAACTCAACAATGAGTACCTTTTCATGCAACTCAGGCTGATCAGATACCAGATCGATCATGGCCTTGAGATGCAAGCCATAGCCCTCTCACGGGAGTGGCTTATCTCGGTCTCCATGCTGGTTCTTGAAGTTGATGAATCCTGGCTTGATGCCGACAGCCGGCATACAGTCTCACGAACCCTGACCGGTCTGGCACTCACCCTCCAGGGTATTCCTTCAGAAACAACACCATTTACTCACATACTTCTTGAAAAGACAAACTGGAAAGAGATGGTCAGAACTTGGGAAAGGGTTTCAGATCTCAGAAACGATCTTGCTCATTGCGGGATGAATCGTAGAAATGAGAGCCTGCGATCACTCCTTCAGCGGACACAATCAATACCGGATGAACTAAAAGAGTTTGCACAGCATGCAGGTATCCCGCTTAATGTATGAAGGGCAGATTCAGGCAGGAAAAAAAGACCCGAAGGGTTGATTATCTTTTATTCTTGAACTGGGGCATCATCGCCCTTATCTCGGAGCCAACCTCTTCAATAAGGTGCTCCTCGTCTGCACGGGTGAGGGCAGTGAAAGTAGGACGGTTAACCATGTTCTCGAGGATCCATTCCTTGGCAAAAGTACCGTTCTGGATCTCTTCAAGAACCTCCTGCATCGCCATATATGACTCCTGGCCGATGACACGCGGGCCACGGGTCAGATCACCATACTGGGCAGTGTTGGAGATGGCACTGCGCATCTTGGTAAATCCACCTTCATAGATGAGATCAACGATCAGTTTGGTTTCATGCAAAACCTCAAGGTATGCCATCTCGGGAGCATACCCTGCTTCAACGAGCGTTTCAAACCCTGCCCTGATAAGTGAAGTGATACCACCACACAGAACAGCCTGCTCTCCAAAGAGATCAGTCTCGGTTTCTTCACGGAAGTTGGTTTCAAGAACAACTGCTCTTGTGGCACCGATACCCTGTGCGTATGCAAGGGCAACCTTTCTGGCATTGCCTGATACATCCTGGTGGATTGCGATCAGAGCCGGAACACCCATACCCTCAGTATAAGTCCGCCTGACCATGTGACCGGGTCCTTTTGGTGCGACCATCACAACATCAACATCTTCCGGTGGAACAATCTGCCCGTAGTGGATGTTGAATCCATGGGAGAACATGAGGACCTTGCCCTTGGTAAGGTTGGGTCCGATAAAGGAGCGGTAGACCGCTGCCTGGTTTTCGTCAGGGATAAGAATCTGTATAACATCAGCTTTCTTTGCTGCTTCTGCAACCTCATAGACCTGGAAACCCTCGCTCTTGGCAAGGTCCCAGCTCTTACCCGGGCGCAGACCGATGATTACGTTCAGGCCGCTGTCTTTCAGATTCAGTGCCTGTCCTCTCCCCTGAGAGCCGTATCCGATTACTGCAATCGTCTTCTTGGCGATTGCGGACGGATCGACATCATTATCGTAGTACTTCTGGATCATAGATGACCTCTGTGTTCTCCTGATAACCTGTTGGGAAGGAAGGGATATCACTTTTCCTTCTTTTCATAGTTTTCAGATGGACAGTCAATACCATTACCATACCATGGTGCAGTTACGCGCATCGTCTGGTGCATAACATCATAATTCAGGGCAGAGAGGTTGGCAGACAATAACTATTCAGCAGGGTTAATCACCGGAGAAAAATCACCAGTTACTATGTTTGTCTGGTCATCAAATCTCACAAGAGCAGTTCTTTGTCTTTTTTTCATGTTTCTATTGATACCATCGGTTTTTGCCGGAGGGGCAGGAGCCGGGTTTGGAGATTATGGAGATTTTGGCGTTTCAGAAGGGGCACGAATGGGTGCAAACGCCCATTACTCAGGCCTTATTGCCGGTAACATTTCTGCAACAAGTTCAACCCCCAGAGTGATGACACCATTGCCTACCGCAACTCCTAAACCAACAGTAACACAAACCCCGGCATACCAGAATAAAACATCAACAAACGTAACTACAGAAGGGAATCAGACCAATTCATCAATTGCTGCAGATAATTTCACCAGTTCCTCAACAAATAACAGCGAGCCAACATTAGGAGATCTTATCAGGGCAGGAGACTGGAACGCTATCACTGCATACCATGACCAGAAACGAATAGAACAGGCAAATTTTCATGACACAACCGGGGTAAATGCAACTCAGGAGGAGGTAAAAAGTCAGGGTACTTCAAAGAATGCAGATCAAAATGACTCTGCCCTGGCACACGATGATGACTCGGTAGTCACTGTCGTATATCCGTGTTCATGAAACACGCAGATAAATCAGATCTAAAATCAAACCTCATTTGAAAGACTGACAATACCTTCATTTTTTTATCCAGTAGACTTTCTCAAAAACTCTTTTATTCCGCGGGTTCTATCACTACCACTGAATTTATTATGAATTACGAGATCAAATATCGCCCAAGTTACGGATATCTTGTGGTAAAACTCCAACCGGGAGAGACTATAGTCGCTGAAGCAGGGGCGATGACTTACATGCAACCATCCATTGAGGTTCATACCAGGAAGAGGAAACAGGGCCTCCTTTCAACTATTGGTATGACTTTTCTTGGTGGCCAATCCTTCTTTGTTAACGAATTCACTGCAACATCAGCTCCAGGGGAGGCGGGATTTTCAGCAGCCCCTCTTGGAGATGTAGAAGTCATGGAGATCGGAGTAAATAAGGGCTTTATCATCCAGAAGACCGCATACATCGCATCTGAACAGGGAGTCAACCTGGATGTTGATTGGCAGGGTTTTACAAAAGGAGTCTTTGGTCAGGGACTCTTCATGATAAAAGTATCGGGTCAGGGTTTGCTCTTCATTAATACATTCGGAGCAATAGACAAGCACATTCTGGCTCCAGGTGAGCACCTTGTTGTTGATAACTTCCATCTGGTGGCATTCAGTGATACCTGTTCGTACCAGGTAACAAAGTTTGGTGGATGGAAAGAAACATTCCTGTCTGGAGAATTTCTGGTAACTGATATTACCGGCCCGGGAGAGGTCTATATTCAGACAAAAAACATCAGAGAACTTGCAGACTGGATCTGGAAACTTATTGAACCACGGATCCAGACAACAGCCAGGTAAATAAAAACTCCCTGTTTTGTGGTGCGCCATTGCCCAGGGCCATAGTAATAGGGCACCAAATGGTTGCTTGAATCGAACCACCATATAAATAAATGCACCATTTATGGCACAACCTTTTTAGCAGATCGGACCCCACCTACTCATGGGAGCAATATCCTATGAGTGAGTGTTTTATTGGGCAATAGACGGTTTCGCTTTTTTGACACAACGCTCCGTGATGGTGAACAGACACCAGGAGTATCGCTGACCCCTGTAAATAAACTTGAGATTGCTGCTGCTCTTTCTGACATCGGAGTAGATGTTATTGAAGCAGGATCAGCTGTTGCATCAGAAGGTGAAAGAGAGGCTATACGGCTTATCGCAGATGCCGGCCTCGCAGCAGAGTGTTGTACTTATGTCAGGGCACTAAACCAGGACATCGATTGCGCAGCTGAAGCAGGTGCCGACTCAGTCCATCTGGTGGTCCCGGTCTCTGATCTTCATATATCAAAGAAGATGCAGAAGACCCGTGAAGAGGTCCATGCAATGGC
The DNA here is from genome assembly GCF_003173355.1 of Methanospirillum lacunae. Lineage (NCBI taxonomy): Archaea > Methanobacteriati > Methanobacteriota > Methanomicrobia > Methanomicrobiales > Methanospirillaceae > Methanospirillum > Methanospirillum lacunae. The sequence continues at coordinate 24,815 of NZ_QGMY01000001.1, forward strand.
AATGAGTGCCGTGGCATATGCAAAGGAACGCGGATTGATTGTAGAACTTTCTGGAGAAGATGCCTCACGGGCTGATCAGGAATTTCTTGCAATGCTCTATCGTGACGGGATTGAAAGCGGAGCAGACAGACTCTGTTTCTGTGATACCGTGGGAGTTCTCACACCCGAGAGGGCAACAGAGATCATTCCACCCCTTTGTATGGCTCCGCTCAGCATCCATTGTCATAACGATCTCGGGCTGGCTCTCGCGACAACTCTGGCAGCATTCAAGGCAGGGGCAAGTTGCTCACATGTGACAGTAAACGGCCTTGGCGAGCGGGCAGGAAACACACCATTTGAAGAAGTGATAATGTCTCTTGAGACATTATACGGGTACAAGACAGGGATTGACACAAAAAAGATCTATCCACTCTCAACTCTTGTATCCCGCCTGACTGGTGTGCCGTTTGCAACAAACAAACCAATAGTCGGGACAATGGCATTTACCCATGAGAGTGGGATCCATGCCCACGGACTCTTCCGGGATTCACGCACGTATGAACCAATATCTCCGGAATCAGTAGGACGCCAGCGTCGTATAGTTCTTGGTAAACACTCAGGCTCTGCCTCGGTGAAAGCGGCACTGACCGAGCTTGGGTATAGTCCGAATCCCCGGCAGCTTGAGGAGATTGTTAAGCGGGTCAAGGCACTCGGAGATGAGGGCAGACGGGTGAGTGATACCGATGTGATGGCCATCGCTGATGCAGTCATGCTGCTTGAGTGCAAGCCTATCATCAGTGTCAAGCAGTTCACGGTTGTAAGTGGATCAAATATCCTTCCCACTGCTTCGGTCACCATGGAAGTAAACGGAGAAGAGGTCACAGGAGCAGCAACGGGTGACGGACCAGTGGATGCAGCTCTCAGGGTTTTGCAGCAGTCAGTTGCCAGTGCCGGTGACATCAGGCTCGATGAATATCATGTGGAGGCCATCACGGGTGGCACAGATGCAATGGTTGATGTAACCGTAAAACTGAGAAAAGATGGAAGAACCATCACTTCACGCGGCGCAAGGACGGATATCATCCAGGCAAGTGTTGAAGCTGTGGTGACGGGAATGAACCGCCTTTTGAGGGAATTAGATGAAAAGCGGCGCACAGATACTGATTGAAGGGCTGAAAGAGCAGGGAGTAGATGTTATCTTCGGCTATCCGGGCGGCGTGGTTCTCCCGATATACGATGAACTCTATGACGCAGATATCAGGCACATCCTGGTACGACATGAACAGGCAGCCATTCACGCAGCCGACGGATACGCCCGTGCTACTGGAAAAGTGGGGGTCTGTCTCGCCACATCCGGGCCTGGCGCCTGTAACCTCGTAACCGGCCTGGCTACTGCATACATGGATTCCATCCCGGTTGTTGCTCTTACCGGACAAGTCCCAACCGGACTTCTAGGAAACGATGCGTTCCAGGAGTCTGACATTACCGGCATCACCATGCCGGTGACAAAACACAACTTCCTTGTACAGGATGTAAAGGATCTGAAACGGATCATCAGGGAGGCATTCTATATTGCCAATACAGGCAGAAAGGGACCGGTCCTTATAGACATCCCAAAAGATGTCAGCACAACTAAGATCCCTGATGAAGACGGACCTGACCAGCAGATTAAGCTTAGGGGATACAAACCAACCTATCAGGGCCACGGCAAGCAGATTCAGAAAGCAGTAGAACTCATCGAGGCAGCAAAGCGGCCGATAATATATGCTGGAGGTGGAGTGATCTCCTCAGAAGCATCAAAAGAACTCGTTGAGTTTGCCGAGCGAACATGTATGCCGGTTACAACCACCCTGATGGGTCTCGGGTGTATTCCTGCTGATCACCCGCTCAACCTTGGTATGCTCGGGATGCATGGCACTGAGTATGCCAACTATGCTATTACAGAATCAGATCTGCTCTTTTCTATCGGAGTCAGGTTTGATGATCGGGTAACAGGAAATCTGGCAACCTTTGCACCGAATGCAAAGATCATCCACATGGATATCGATCCTGCAGAGATTGGAAAGAATAAACCGGTTGATATCCCTATCGTCGGAGATGCAAAGAACATCCTCACAGATCTCCTGAAAAGAATCCCTGCTACCTGTTCTCACCCTGAATGGTCAGAGAAGGTACAGAACTGGAAAAAGAATCATCCGCTCAGATTTAAAGAGGATGGAAAACTTCGTCCCCAGTACGTGATCAGAAGACTTGCAGAAACTTTGGGTGATAAGGGAGTTATTGTAAGCGAAGTCGGGCAGAACCAGATGTGGACAGCACAATATTACCCGTTTTCCCATCCCAGGCAGTGGATTACTTCAGGAGGGCTTGGTACTATGGGTTTCGGATTCCCGGCAGCTATGGGAGCCCAGGTAGCCGTTCCTGACCAGCCGGTATTTGTCATAGCGGGAGACGGAAGTTTCCAAATGAACATCCAGGAACTCGGGACCATCGCGCAGTATCAAATCCCGGTCAAGATAGTAATCTTGAACAACCAGTTCCTTGGAATGGTCAGGCAGTGGCAGGAGCTCTTTTACGAGCGGCGGTACTCGTACACCGAGCTTCCGGAGGTGCAGTTTGAACACATTGCAAAGGCCTATGGAATCGAGGCAGAAACTGTGAGATCAATACCTGATATTGATTCTGCATTCAAACGGGCCCTTAACTGTAATGGTCCATATCTACTTGATATCAGGGTTGAGCGTGAAGAGAATGTTTTCCCTATGGTTCCGGCAGGAGCAGCCATCAGCGAGATGATCGTTGGGCAACACACCGAACATGAGGAGGAGTAGATGAACCGACATATCTTCAGTGTCCTGGTAGAAGACAGTCCGGGAGTCCTCTCCAGAGTGACGGGACTCTTCTCTCGACGGGGTTTCAACATCGAAAGCCTTGCGGTCGGGACCTGCGAACAACCAGATACCAGCAGGATTACTATTGTCGTTTCAGGTAACGATGTCCAGATCGAGCAGGTAAAAAAGCAACTCAATAAACTAATAGAGGTCATCAAGGTTCTGGATATCACAGACCTGGAGCATGTAGAACGGGAACTAGCCCTCATCAAGGTCAAGGCAGAACCCGGAGAAGTCAGATCTGCGATCATGCAGGTTGCAGGAATATTCAGGGCAAAGATCATCGATGTCGGGACTGATTCATTGATGATTGAGGTTACTGGTGATTCAAGTAAGATCGCAGCAATCGAAGATCTTATGAGTCCATATGGAATCATTGAAATGGTCAGAACCGGAAAAATTGCACTCCAGAGAGGAGCCGGTACCGCCTGTTCAGGTAGGTAATCAGGTATTCCCTTTTTTTTCTCACCAGATTTCTGTCATCTATTTCCCGTAGATTGATATTCAAGATCGACATAATTGGTATATACCAGGGTATAGCTGATGCTCAGCCGGGTGGAAGAGAGAATAAATGCCTACCATTTTAATTATCGATGATAATCCGGAAGACCAGAACAACATGGCGGAGATCCTGAAGAGCGTAGGATATGATACTGTTGCCGCAGGGATGGGCCCGGAGGGAATCAAACTCTGCCGTGAGCATAAACCTGACCTCATCACAATGGATCTGGTCATGCCTGATATGAACGGGATAGAGGCTCTCCGTGAATTAAAAAAAGAATTCCCTGATATTCCAGTCATCATGTGTTCAGCAGCAGGGCTTGAACAGGTAGTAGCCCTCGCACTCAGAGTCGGTGCAACCGGATATATTGTAAAACCCTATGACCGTGAAACCGTTCTAAAAAATCTTAAGGGACATATTGCAGCAGGAAAAAACCTGGCAGGATAATAATATCTTAATCAGATTGGTACGCAGTCTCTCATCTATTTATTTACTTTTTCTGTTGCAAATATCGCATCTTTCGTGATATCATCAGACCAACTGTATTATCTCCTCCGAGTGAAAACGCCCGCTCATGCGCAACTGCAGCCTCTTCAAAACGTCCAAGATTTTGAAGGGCATCTCCTTTCAAAAACCAGGCCCTGGCATTGTCATCATCTTCTGCCAGTACCCTCTCATAAGCAGTGACAGCTGCTTCGTGCTGCCCTGTAAGCCAGAAAAGTTCGGCATGTAACGCCCATGGTTCAGGAATATCAGGGGCAATTTCAATGATCTTCTCAACAGCCTGCAGAGCTTCATCATATGCCCCGTTCTCATACAGCGTTTTTGCATGGGAAAGAAGCAGGGTTGGATCTTCAGGAAACTGTTTAAGTGCTTCAATTACCGCTCGTGCTGCCTCATCCTGTCTTCCACATGCTATCTCTGCATCAGCCTTAAGGCGCCATGCTTCCGGATCATCAGGACGTTGCTCAAGTACGAGTTCAAGGGGTCTGAGTGACTCTTCAAATTTTCCTGCTGCACACAGACTACGTGCATACCTGAGAAGGATAGAGGGATCACGATTCTTTTCACCAATACGACCGAAAGATTCAGCAGAACGTTCATATTCTCCAAGACGGTAGAGCGCTTTTCCTTTCATTGCCCAAATTTCTGAATCATCAGGAGCCAGATCCAGGTACTTATTAAAACTGGCAATTGCCTTCTCACATTTTCCCGCTGCATATAGTGTTACTCCCTGTTTTTTGATTATTCCAGGATCATCTGGGAGATAGAGTGCAGCCTGTTGGTATGCCTCAGCAGCCAGATTATAATTGCGGAGGATTTCAAGGGCTGCTGCTTTTCTTTTCCAGAGTTCACCATTTTTACTATCACGGGAGAGTGCCTTTTCCAGGTACTTGAGAGACTCTTTATACTTCCCTGCTTCAAAGAGTGCCACTCCCAGAGTACCGGGAATCGTGTTGTCATCAGGAGCATAACGGGAAGCTTCAATCAGAGAGAGGGATGCATCTTCAAAAAGATGGAGAGACTTTTCAATTTCTGCCTTTAGAAGCCATATATCAGCAATCTTTCCATGCTTCTCAAGTAGTCGCTGGACTTTTCCATACGCTTCTTTTACCTGACCAATCTGCAGGAGTGCATTCGCATACCCATATAGCACCTCATACGTGCCTGCCGCCGGATCAGCAATCTTCTCATAGGTCTGGCAGGCCCCTTTGAATGAGCCGATCTTTACCTGGAGATCGGCTTTCTTTATCAGAGCATCCTGATCTTTAGGATCCAGTTCAAGTGCATGATTCAGTGACTGGATCGCATCAGGCAATTGATTCAATGAGATCTGTATACTCGCAAGAAGCATCCAGGAATCAATCTCGGAACTTGAGATCTGGATCGAATGTTTGAGAATAAATTCAGCCTTTTGGAACTGCTCCATTGCAACCAGTGCTTTTGCATGAGAATACCATGCCTGATAATCATCAGGCTGACTATCCTCAACCTGTTCAAACGCATTGATAGCTTCAGAATATCGTTTCAGTGCAAGAAGTGTAAGGCCATACCAGTACAAAGCCTCAATATTATTCTTCTCTCTGGAGATAGCCTGATTAAGTTTTCCAATTGCTCCCTCGTAAAGCCCTAATTTGTACAGGGAGACACCAAACAGGAAGAATACCTCATCATCTCCTCCAAACCGTTCGAGGAACCGTTCTGCAACCCGAATAAGTTTTTGATGTTCGTTCTGGTATGCAAGAGCATTAAGATACACTTTCCAGCTGTCAACAGGTATGGGTCCAATCTTACAGGCTTTTTCAAACGAGGTAATAGTTCCCGAGAACTCCCCCAGTTCAAAGTTGGTTATTGCATGATTTACCCAGGTGTCAGGACTATCGGTCTTCTGTACAGTGGCATGTTCAAAGGATTTGAGTGCATCATCATGGCTGCCAAGTGATCGAAGTGCTAATCCCCGTTGATTCCAGGCAGCAGAGTTATCAGGGTCCAGATCAAGGGCTTTTTCATATGAGATGACTGCTTCGCGGCAATCACCGCGTTCATACTGCGCATCACCTAGGAGGACCCAGACATTAGGTTTTTTAGAGTTTCTCTTTGTAGCCTGGGTAAAAGCACCGATTGCACGTGAGTAATCATACTGGCGGGATGCAACCATTCCAAGTCCAATCCACGAATTGACATTACCGGGATTGAGTTTGAGAGCATGCTGGAACGATTTTATTGCATCGTTGTAATGTCGCATCTTATAATGAGCAGCCCCATGATTGTGCCAATATGACGGATTGGTCTGATCAAGCATAATGGCATGATCAAATGCCTGGATTGCTGCCTCATATTTTTTGAGATGTAAAAGAGCCAGACCATGTGAGTTATAATACCCGGGTGTCTCCTGTCCCTCATGAATAATCTGGTTCAGGATATTTGTTACACCATCGGTATCTCCTGACAGTTCAGCTTTGAGCAGGGCGTGAGTGTACCGCACCTCAAAATTCCAGGGCTGGAGTTTGAGCACCTGCTGATACGCAGTGGTTGCCATCTCCAGATCTCCCATATCCGCATGAAGATCACCAAGTAGATTCCAGGCATCAGCAAAATCAGGATCCTGCTTGACAGCTTCAAATAGTGCTTCTACTGCCTGTTCACTCTCACCGATATGGCTTAGGGCACTCGCAAGCCCGAAATATGGCATTGAATCATCAGGAGAGATCTCGCACCCAATCTGATACGCATCTATTGCCGCCTGGTGATCACCAAGTTGTTCATAACAGTACCCTTTCAGTACCCAGATCTCAACCTGACTAAGCCCACAGTCGGTTGCTTCTTCAAGATCACCAAGTGCTTCTTTAAACTGTTCCTTTGCAACAAGACATGAACCCCGGTACATCCATGCCTGACACATTGAAGGCTGATTTTCAATCAGCCGGGAAAAAACTGCAATCGCCTCCTTGTACATTCCGACTTCATGAAAGGCAATTCCGAGCTGGAGATGAGCATTGTTATTTCCAGGAGAATATTTGAGAGCATTGCGATACATCTTAATGGCATCACGATGACGCTCCTGTTTTGAAAGAACAATACCTATCTGATACCAGAGTTCTGCATTTTCGGGATCACTGCGGAGTCCTTCTTTGAATGCATAAAAAGCCTTGTCCAGTTGTTCCTTCTTGAGAAAAGATGCCCCCATAACAAGCCATTTTTGAGTCTGGTTCTGTGGATCCGAATAGTTTGTCATTAAGGCACCCCGGGAAACGTGATCGCAACAACTCTTCCAGGTAAATATTTTTTTGGATTACTATTATTGATAATAATCCAGCAGATAAGAAAAGCATTACGGGTGGAAGAAAGGAAAACCTTTAAGACTGGAACATAACCGCAAGATATTACATCTATCAGGTGAGGATAGTAGCTAACAAATATTGGGGGTATGAAGTGAACGAATCGAACGATGATACAGGTCAGAGAGGTGAGATAGAGAGGATGAGACAGGAGATAGAGGAACTTAAATCTCATAAGGATGAGTCAGAATTTATCTTCACTCAAAATCCAAATCCCATACTCATCTGGAACAGTGAACTGAAAGTCATTGACGTGAATGATGCATTTATCAAAGCTACCGGGTGGAGTAGAGAGAAGAGTATCTCTGCAACTCTTCACGATTTTATTTACCTTGATAAGAAAGGGGAAGGACTCGCAGAGACCCTCAAAGACAGGAAGGCGAAAATTGGAGAGGCAACCTTTCAGTTTCCTTCAGGAATTGTCACCTGGATCAGACATACAATACCGATTCTGGACAATTCAGGAAATATAGATAAGATACTCGCTGTGTATAACGATATTACCGAGATAAAAAAAATACAGCAGCAGGCAGATTCTATTATTGATCAGAACCCGCTTCCGATCCTCCAGTTCAACTCAGCATTTGAGATACAGCATGCAAATGTTGCATTCACCGAACTCTCCGGTTTTACAAAAGAACAGTTACTCAGGATGAAGATATCAGATATAAATGTCATCAGTTTATCCGGAACTGGATCAAAATCAGCAATTCAGGAGAAGAAGAGGGGAAAGGCAGAGTTAGTCGTTGACTTTCCAAGTGGCAGGAAAGAACTTGTTGGAAATACGATTCCACTCATCGACCAAAAAGGGGATGTAACATCTGCCTTTGGTGTTTACATTGACGTAACCGAGGAGCGTAAACATACACGTGAGAACCAGATCCTGCAACGTCGTTCAGAAACTATTATTTTTGACAATCCATTTCCCTTCATCCTGTGGAATCCGGATCTGAAAGTTGTGGAGATGAACCCGGCCGCTTTAAAACTCATGGGTTTTGATAAACGTGATATTGGGACAATCACCATCAAAGATTTCCAATATGTGAAACAATCAGGGGACAGTGTTTCAGATACCTTCAGGACAAAAAAACCCAGTCAGGGAGAGGCCACAATAAGATTTCCTTCTGGCGAGAAGACTGTTGAGAGGCATAATATTCCACTTATTGATGAGGAGGGAACAGTATACAACGTTCTGACCGTGTACAATGATATTACACATCAGAAACATGCAATTGATGAGATTATTCAGGTTGCCCTTGCAGCAGAAAAAGGAGATCTAACCTCAAGAACTCATCAGGATCATTATACTGGTGATTATTTCGAGATAGCACGAGGCATAAACCAGGTACTTGATACTGTTGTAACACCGTTCCAGGTTTTTAGCAAGAAGGTCGGGGAGATATCTGCTGCGACAGAAGAACTCACAGCAAGTGCAAAGGAAGTAACTAATGGAACAAATCTCCTGGCCGAGAGTTCGAATATCGTCGGACACAACGCAGAACAGGGAGAAGACGGGGTGAAACAGATCCTGAATGCCATGGAGGATCTAAACCGGACCGTATCAGACATTGCTGTCCGAAGTGAGTCTGTTGCCAGACTCGCAACCGATGCTGATGAGAAGAGCCAACTTGGAGTAGATCTCGCAAAAAAGGCTGAAGAGGTGATGGTTGGGATATCTAAAAACTCAAGTCAGGTTGAACTTATCTTTCAGGATATCAAGGCACAGATGGATCAGATCGGCAAGATCGTGAATGTTATCACAGATATTGCAAACCAGACAAACCTCCTTGCTCTTAATGCAGCAATCGAAGCTGCACGTGCTGGTGAAGCTGGCCGGGGATTTGCGGTGGTTGCAGCAGAGGTCAAATCACTAGCACAGGACTCGCGGAAATCTGCTGAGAACATTGCAGACATGATCAGATCCCTGCAAGATAAGTCTGTAAAGGCTGCAGAAGCGGTAACTGAAGCAGGAGCCATCGTCAAAGAAGGAGATGTAGCCCTTGCAGAGACATTGAATGCCTTTAAGGTGATCGCTGAATCGGTTGCAGATATCTCAACAAATGTAACAGGGGTTGCTGCAACATCTGAAGAACAGGCTGCGTCGGTTGAAGAGATTACAGCCAGTATTAACGAACTTGCCTCCTTGCTTCAGGAGACTACCAGACAGGCAGTAGACTCTGCAGCAGCAACAGAGGAGGCATCTTCATCTATTGCACAGATCGAAAAAGTAATATCTGAAGTGTCATCCAATATCGAACAGGTAGCCAGAGAACTAGCACGGTTTCAGGTCTAATGAGTGAGGAGAAATGGCAATTGCAGCAAGTCAGCAAAACGGTTCAGGCAGTTTAGGGACAGCTGCCGGTAACGATGAAGTACAGGTTGTTGAATTTCTTATCGGTGAAGATAAGTTCGCAGTAAACCTCTTTGATGTCAGGGAAATCGTAGAAGCGAGCAAAATAACTCCCCTTCCTCACGCATCCTCGTATATCAGGGGGATCATAGATCTGCGTGGTGAGATCACAACCATCGTTGATCTCCGCCACCTGCTCAAAATTAAAAAAGGCGGAGACAATAATAGCGAAGATCTCAGGTTTATCGTTCTTGACGAATCGGTAACAGATGGCAAAACAGGGGTTGTCGTTGATGAGGTCACTTCAGTGCTCACAGTTTCTGTTGCTGATATCGATCAGAACTCACATGGGGCAGGTGACGAGTCATATATCCTTGGTGTCATCAAGAAAGAAGTTGGAGAGAGGGGAGAGAGTAAGAAGGAACTGGTGATCTGGATCGATATCTGTGGTTTGATCAAACAGGCCGGCGGAATAAGCCCCTAAATTTCCTTTTTTTAAGAGCGATGCTATTTTTCTTTTCCACGACGTATCCGATGGATTATAAAGCGATGTCATCCCAGTGACTTGTATGAGAGGGATTAAGATCCTCCTATGCCTGCTGATCGTCTACCTTCTGTTGGTTATGGCAGGAGCAGAGCAGAATAATGCAGTTAATGATTCAAGGCATCAGGATATGAAGAATCTTATCGGAAAAATATCTGATGAGATAACCAGCGGCCTTGAAGATGTCGAACGTGCAAATGAGAAGAGCGCTAAAACATTCTCAAACGGCACACTTGAAGGTGAGTATGTTTCAACAGTTCTGAATGACAAGGTGTCTGCAATTCCTTTCGCCCATTCATCACTCGTGATTTTACCTTCAGGACTGGTCACAGCTGCAGCACCGGCTGAGTACCAGAATCTTGTGGGTATGTCTCTAAATGATACTGCAGTTATAACAGCAAATAAAAAGAAGAGGCCGGTACTTAGTGACATATTCCTTCTCACAGAGGGATTTTATGGAGTATCACTCAGTTATCCAATCTTTTCACCAGAGAAGAATTACCTGGGATATACTGATCTAACATTCAGACCTGAAGAATTTCTCAGGCAGTACATCATTCCTGCGGTAGAGCAGAGCAGGTATGATATCATGATCCTTCAGCCAAACGGACTCATTGTATACGAAACCAATGAGGAAGAGATCGGGCGTGATGCAATTTCTGATCCTCTGTACGCTGAACCAACTCTTCACCAGGCTGCAATTAATATCACATCACAGAGAGCAGGCACATCTTCATATCAGTTCTGGAACCAGAACTGGAATAAAAAAGTCCCACGGGAAGCGATCTGGGATACCCTTGAATTTGATGGACAGCAATGGAGAATCGTTGTAATCAGTGATATTGGTGATTCTGAACCTGTCAAAAATCTTAAGATTAATATCACGACAGAAAAAACCGAGGACCTGAACAGTTCAATTCTCTCACTCACCGAATATATGGAAAATGCAACAGATTATGCTAAAAATCATGGAAAGAAGGAAGTTCTATCTGTATTTAATAACCAGTCAGGGCCGTTCGTAACAGGAGATCGGTACATCTTTGCATATGACATGAATGGTACAGCCCTTGCTCTTCCTTTTCAGCAGGGATTTATCGGGAAGAACCGGATGAACCTCACCGATGTAAATGGATTTTCGATCCTTCCTGCAATGATTGATCGTGCCAGTGATGGTGGCGGTTATCTCTACTTTGTGTATCCGAATCCTGCAGAAAATTACACCCCGATGCTGAAACTTTTCCAGGTGAAACCCGTTGATGACAGCTGGTTTATCGGATCAGGGATCTATATACCCCAGATTCAGGCCTCAATATCACCACAAAACCTTAGTGACCTCAATACGCGGGTAAAAAAAGCTGCAATGCATGCAGATGATATCGGAAAAGAGAAGGCAATTGCTGATTTCAATGATATTAACGGTACATATGCTGACGGAGGAGACTATATATTTGCATATGGGTACGACGGGACAACTCTTGCTCTTCCACACCAGCCAGAATTGATAGGAACAAACCGGTCAGATTACACCGATCAGTTTGGATGTCAGATCATCAGAATGGAAATAGATGCAGCAAAGAGGGGCGGAGGATATGTGTACGTGGTATATGGAAACCCGGACACTAAAAAGAACGAATTAAAACTCTGCTATGTCACTCCTGCCGGAGATGATTGGTTAGTTGGCTCAGGGATTTACACAGGACAGAACCTGGACGGGTAAAACCCGACATGGGATTTATAAAATCTCAGGTTCCTACCTTTTTTATCTCCGGTCTACAAGCCGCTTAGGACGCCCGGATAGTGCAGCTGACTCAAGCCCACCCGGAGGGGTGATGTGGCATGCTATCGATAACAGGCCTTCCTGATACGGATTAATAAGCCCGGGTTTTCCAGCGAAAAATGATTTGATAAAATTTTCAGAGATCAGATCGTGCTCAGGTTTTTCGGGATGTTTACTCTCCACATTCACCCGTAGCAGAGTCGTATCATGCTCCTCATCAAAATAAATAAACGATTCATACTCTCCGGTGAGATACTCCATATTCTCCCTTTGAAAAACTCCACGTTCAATATCAACCCGGTTCAACGGGGCACCCTGGATCCAGAAGGTTTCAGCTTCACGCTGCGGGCTATATATCCTCATGTGAGTTCTGCCACAGGCACAGGTATCCCGGGATATTATAACAGTGGTATCTTCAGTATCATAGTTCAACAGGATCGTCCCACATAATTCGCCTTCAGGAATAAGGGTTGTCAGAACAATCCGCCCACATTCACCATCTTTAACAAAATTTTTCATCCTGTCATCGTATATGTCCATGTGTACCAGGTCTTCTGGAACATGCAGACCCTGCCGGGCAGTACATTCACCACACATCGTGCCTTCTGTGCTGCCATAGGTGTTGTATACATCACACCCCCACAGATCCCGGAGATATGCCTTTGATTCTTCAGCATACGCCTCGCCGCCGATGATCAGTCTCTGAATTCCTGACTCTTCAGGTCTGATCCCTTCAGCTTTCATCTTGTCTGCAAGCCGTAAAAATTTGAAAACACTACCGACAATTCCTGTTGGATGATAGTTTGTGATAACCCTAAGTGGGAAGGTGCACTTTCCTGTCGGGATAATTGTAAAACCAATATCACGTGCTGCAAGTGTCATGGTATTGGCACCCACATTCATCCCATATGATGCACAGATAATGATCCTGTCACCGGGACCTATTCCCTGGGATACAAATGACCGGGCATATTTTTCCGCAAATCGTTGCCAGTCATTCCATGTAAGAAAGTAACTTTTTGGTACCCCGCTCGTGCCACTTGTTTCATGAACGGTAAAGACACTATCCCAGGATACACTTTTAAATCCAAACTCATTTTGATTGGGGGGCTGATGGGTCCTTATGTCTGCTCCAGATATTATAGGAAGTGAGAGGAGATCTTCATGGCACCTGATGGAATCCGGATCGATATGATGGGTTTTGAACCATTTCCGGTAGAATGGAGAGTGTTCATTTGCATACATAACCGTATAATGGAGCCTCTCTTCGATCAGTTCATCAAGACTCCCCCGGTCCATCGTCTCCACAGACTCGCGGTAATAGCCATTTATTCCCATATAATCAGTTCACTCCTCTCTTGCTTCCTTATCCCGTTGCTGTGTGTATAGTACTTCCAATATATATCATGAGTACTCAGGCTCTTGTTCATTACCTGGAAAGGCAGAGATCCTGTAGAACATACCATATGAAGATTGGATATCCCTGTATCAACAGAGGAATCGGTTGCAGTTCAGGAAGAACATTCAGGCTTAAATCATACTCTGAAGAGAGGATGATCTCTTCTGTATCAGATAACCTCATGTGTCTTGAGAGAATCCTTGCATGGAATCTGGAGCATAGGATCCGGTTTTTCAGGATCACATCAGACATTATCCCATTTGCATCACATCCAATCTGCACATATCCCTGGAAAGAGCATTTTAAGGATAGACTCAAAGAAATTGGAGAGTTCATTAGTAATACTGGAATTCGAATATCAATGCATCCGGACCAGTTTATTGTTCTAAATTCTCCTAATGAAAAGGTGGTTTCCCGTAGCATTGACGAACTAATGTATCATGCTGCTCTACTTGACATCATGAATCTGGATAGTACTGCCAAGATCCAACTCCATGTCGGTGGTGTATATGGAGATGCGAAGGCAGGAATCTCAAGATTCATCGGTGTTTATGAGATGCTTGATCCAGCTTTACAGAAACGTCTTGTTGTTGAGAACGATGATCAACGGTTTACTGCTACAGACTGTCTCGAAATACATGAAGAGACCGGCATTCCGATCCTCTTTGATGTCTTTCACCACACCTGCCACAACACCGGTGAAAGAGCAGATGAGATGCTGAAATTAACAGGCAAAACCTGGAAGAAGAGCGATGGAATACCAATGATAGATTATAGCTCACAACATCTGGAAAAACGAGTGGGGAGTCATATAGAGCATATCGATCCAGATGATTTTAAAAGATTCCTTGCATTTTCAAGTCCACATGATATCGATATTATGCTTGAGATCAAAGATAAAGAGAAGAGTGCTATTGAAGCGATAATGATAGCGGAATCAGATCCGCGGTTTATATGATCGCCTCAAAGTAAAATTATCAGTAATTTACCAGGCAAAAAAAGAGGCTCCTGTATTAATGCGCTTTTGTCAGGAAGTATGAGCCGATACAAAGTGCAAGAATTGCCAGAGCAAGCATGAATGCATCTGATACCGCAAGCATCTTCATTGAGATAACGTTCTTGAAGAATGCGACAATGAGGATGATGATGATAACCTTGATGATCTTGCTCTTGAGTTCATCAAGCGAGGATATCTGCAGGAGTGGATGATCTACATCATCAGTTGAGTCATGAGCGATGTCAATCTTTGAAATGATTAATTCATACAGACCAAAACTAAAAATCAGGAAGAAGACCGCAATCAGATAGAGATCAAGAGCCCCGATAAAATCCTTTAAAATATTCTCATTACTTATCTGCTCATGATTTGTGAGAATACCCGGGGTCGTGATGATGATCTCTTTTACCGGAGTAAGAATTTCCATTGTTCCCATAATAAAAAGTGCAATGGAAGCAAACGCACAGAAAAAAACAGCAAGTAGAGCAATATATCGGAACTTCCATAGCCAGTACTCGATTGGGTTCAGAACCTTGGCTTCAAAATCCTCCTCGATATGCTGGTTTATCTTTTTAATCATGATTGTCCTGAAAATTCTTGGAGAGATGGGAGTTAAGGTTTGTGATTGTTTATGTCAAGTGACAATTATCCACCCAGATACCCGCAACCATTGCCAATTATGAAAGACAGAACTACTGTTCTAGAACAATCCATAAAATAACACCCCTCGGAAAATATCTGTATAATCGAATAAAAAAACTGATTACTTTCGCACGATTTATCAAATCTATTTATACCATACAGGGAAACTCTCCGTAAGAACCGGATCTAAAGCCTGGTTCATCGAGAGGAATAATTGTGATCAAGTATCATTCAGTGGTTTTAATCTGTAAGGACATGGATATTAGCCGCACATTTTACCAGGAACTCTTTGATCTTACTATAGAACTCGAGATCGAGGGATTAACAACCTTCATTGGAGGAATATCACTCTGGGACCGGGCGTTTGCATCAGGACTCCTGTACAAAGGAGCAGGGATCTCAGAGCCACCAGAGAGGCCGGCTCAGGAGATCTACTTTGATACCGATGAGATCGATGCCTTCTTCAATAAAATAACAAGCAGAGGAGTAAGACTGCTCCACCCGATCGAGAATACTCCCTGGCAGCAGAGAACTGTGCGGTTCTTTGATCCTGATGATCATCTGATCGAGGTTGGAGAGTCCATGGAAGAGGTGATCAGAAGAATTGCACGGGAAGGACACACACCTGAAGAGGTTGCTGACCTGACATTTATGCCTGTCGAGATAATTAGGGAAGTTCTAAAGCAGAATTGACCACGCTAGAGCATAGAGAAGAACATTTCACCATTAAAAACAAAGACGATATCATGAGCACTATACCCGGAGTCTGCCAGAGCTGTGGAATGCCACTTATGTCACCTTCAGATCTAGGCACTGAATCAGATGGAACACCATCAACACAGTATTGTACCTACTGCTACCAGAATGGAGAATTTACTGATCCAACCGCAACAGTAGAACAAATGTCTGAAAAAGCAGGGGAAATCATCTCAAAGATGTACGAAATGCCCCTTGATAAGGCAATAGAACTTAGCAGAATGCAGATTCAGAATCTGGTCCGCTGGAGCGGGAGAGTAATCCCATCATGCGAGAGCTGTGGAATGCCTCTTGTTTCAGATCATGATGCCGGGACTGAGAAGGATGGAACCCCAAGCACCAGGTATTGTACCTACTGTTATCAGAATGGAGCATTCACTGAACCTGACCTAACTTTTGAGACCATGATCAAAAAATATGCAACAATGTTTGCCAGTGAGTATGGCATGCCGGTCAACAAAGCAGAGCAGATGGTGAGCCAGTTCACCAGCACTCTCCCCAGATGGAGATAAATGTAATATCCCATCTTTTAGATAAGCAGTTATCACCTTTTGAAAATTCTGTTTAACCGGAATATCCCAGATAACCGAATCAGACATCAGGGGTTATTAAGAGATTTCTGACCTGACTGGTTCTTTCAGTTCTATCATTCATTCTGTCTGTAGTTGTTAGGGAATTAAAGATATGATAGTCCTGCTGTCTTACAACATCAAAATCTTGGATTCAACTTTCTTAAGGTTCCTATCAGTTACATCATTTTATTAAGATGCCTCATGAACAGGATTCAGCCCGGGATTTGTATAACAAATAATTAACAAAGATGAAATAAACAACAAAAGAGCCCAGAAGGGTGACCTCCCGGCAAGTCCGGGAGGCCTGAAACTTGAGTGTTCGATCAGGTGGCTTATGGGGAGTTATTGGACATGGGAGTCCGTGTTTGAATCGGAGGAAATTAAGTAATTAATTAATTAGACCTTAACCTTCTGTGCAATCTCCTTCCCTGCCGCAAAGGCTTTATCGAGTTCGTTCTCATCAGGCACATAGAGAACTTCCATACCATCAACAACAGTAAACCCTGCGGTCTTGAGTTCTTCTGCGACAATCTTAATAGCCCCACCTGTTCCTCCCATTGAACCGAAAGTAAGGGCAAGCCGCTCACCGGTCCGGTTGAACCGCAGACCTTTGAGATAGTAAAGGAGATCACCGATACTTGGATATGGCATATCATTGATCGTTGGAATACCAACCATGATCGCTTTAGATTCAAGGATGTGCTTGACGATCTCTGAACGTTCATCTTCATGGAGGTTGAAGACCTTAACATCGCAACCGCCTGCCATGGCACCCTCTGCAAGTGCATGACCAAGCATCTTGGTTGATCCATGCATCGTGTCATAAATGACGGTTACCTTGTTCTTCATCCCGGTGCCGGTTGCCCATCCGACATAAGCGTTGATGATCTTTGAGGGGTCTGTCCAGATCTGGCCGTGTGACGGGGCAATCATTTTCACCTTACTGAGCAGGTCAAGATTCGTCAGTTCAGTTGCTTTCTTGAGGAAGAGCGGAGTTAGTGGAACGATGAGATTTGCATAAAATTTCTGGGCTGCATCCATCAGGATGTACTCAGGGATATCAGTGTCAAGCCTGTCTGCAAAGCAGAGATGCTGACCAAAGGCATCATTCGGGAAAAGAATTCCATTTTCGGCATAGAGCGTGAACATGGAATCTGGCCAGTGAAGGAGGGGTGCTTCAACAAACGCCAGGGTTTTGCCTCCGATATCAAGTGTCTCACCGGTTTTAACGTTCTTGTATGTAGCATCCTTGAGTGCAGGATAGTGGCGGATCAATCCCTCCTCGCAGACTTTGGTACAGTATATCGGTGCATCAGGGAAGCGTTTGTGTACCTCTACAACACCACCGGAGTGATCCTTCTCGACATGGTTTTGTACGATGATGTCAATCTTGAGATCTTTTCCTTCACGAGCACAGGCATCAGCGATACGGCCCCACATCTGTGCAGTCTGGCCGGGATAGACATTATCAATAAGGACAGTCTTCTCACCAAAGATGAGGTAACAGTTGTAAGAAGTTCCGTCCAGTGTGTATCCGTGATAGGTTCTCAGATCCCAGTCAAGAGTTCCGACCCAGTATACGCCATCAGCGATCTTGTATGCTTCTGCTTTCATGTTGTTCTCTCCATTCGTATTACTGCGAACATTCTATTGCATGCGAACGAGTATAAAGGTTGTGATCAAATCTGTGTATGTGAACCAGGCAGGAGCCATTGAAGATCATGAAAGGGATGGCGAGGTCACCCTCTTCTCAACAAAAACAAGTGTTATTGCAATAGACAGTCTGATCAAGCGCCGGATTTTAAAGATCATTGCTGATGGCGAGATCTCATTTGACGAGATAGTCTCGCTAACCGGTAAGGCGAAATCCACAATATCAGTTCACCTTAGGGACCTGGAAACTGCAGGCCTTATCTCCTCCAGGCCTGATCCGGTAGACCACCGTAAAAGGCTCATTTCGATGAACTCAGAACCAATCGGACAACTAACTAATGCAGACAGGAAAACTGCGCAGAAACATATCCATGAAGAGGAAGGTACGCTTCCTTTCACCGAAGGAGACATCGCATCCTTTTTCAGTTATACACTTCGCGTTTTCAGAACCGAGGCTATGAACCTTGGAATGAACATCGATCCAATCCTGAAGAGGTCTGGTCTTCGAATCGGCAGGGCTCTTGCCCCTCTGGTTGCTGATGAGACAGTTGCCGGAAAGGTTTCAAAAATGAGTGCCTTCTGGCAGTCATACGGACTTGGAACGATCACTCTAGTTTCTGAACACCCGCTGACTCTCCGGGTGGAGGGATGCTTCGAATGCCAGGACCTGCCAATTACCGGACATGGTTCTTGTGCATTTGATATAGGTGTCCTATCATCCTTGTTTTCAGAAGAGTTTATGCAAAACCCACAAGTTGTTGAAGTCGAATGTTATTCAACCGGTTTTGACCACTGCACATTTATCATTACCCGCGGAGATCATCCAGAATTCAACACGGTTGCCTAGAATAATGGGGAAGTGTTATTACTCGTGAAGGAAAATATTAGACAATAATATTCGGATTCAGTTCTGTTTCTTTTTTTCTGACTGCCATTGTCTTTTGATCGTTTATTGGGGGCTTGTGATGAAAAACAAACGTACATCTACAACTCGTGCAACCAGTAATAATCCTACTAATCTGACTGATTCAATCCCGCGAACGATGAGTACGCAGCACCCAGATAATGTCACCACCCCGTTCTTTGCAGCTAACCCTGAACTGAGCGGCGAGGACGAGGTCAGAGAGGCGTTTTACATCTTTTCACATCTTGGCTGTCGTGAACAGATGTGGGATTGTGAAGGTAAGGAAGTTGACAACTTTGTTGTCAAGAAACTTCTCTCACGCTACCCCGAGTACTTCAGAAAGAATCAGCTCGGAAAAGATAGGTTGCTCACACTGAGGGTTCCAAACCCTGAGTTCGAACGTGCTGAAGCAAAGATCCTGCTTGAGACATTAGGATCAATTCCACGATCCTACGACATCGCCTCTCTCTTTTACGGAGATGAAACACCTCCGATCTTTGAGGTCATCCTCCCGATGACAACATCCTACTCATCCATCGACAACATCTACCAGTATTACTGTGATTTCGTTGTCGGGCAACAACACCAAAGACTCGGGGGACGGGATAGCACAATTGCAGACTGGATCGGATCCTTTCACCCAGATCGAATCAATGTGATCCCGCTCTTTGAAGACAGGGACGGGATGCTCAATGCTGCCTCAATCGTGAGACGGTATATGCAGGATAAAAACCTGCCATACCAGCGGGTCTTTCTGGCACGCTCAGATCCAGCCGTCAACTATGGGCAGATCGGAGCAATCCTGCTCAACAAAATAGCACTCTGGAAATTATCTGCACTCTCTGAAGAGACCGGAGTTCCGATATGCCCGATCATCGGTGCAGGATCAGCTCCGTTCAGAGGAAACTTGAGACCTGATACAGTGGATCGCGTTGTTAAGGAGTACCCGGGAACATACACCTTCACCATTCAGTCTGCATTCAAGTATGATTATCCTCTCAATGAGGCTGCAGAAGGGATAAGGCTCCTTGAAGAGCGGGATATCAAGCCCGCTGTGTTCATTGATGAGGAAGAGTCACTCAACCTTCTGGATCGATACTCTGCCGAGTATCAGAAACAGATCATCACACTTGCCCCGATGATAAACCGGATAGCGGGACATATCCCGGGAAGACGGAAGAGAAAACTACATATCGGGCTCTTTGGGTATTCACGGAGTATGGGGGAGGTATCACTGCCTCGTGCCATCACCGTAACTGCTGCTCTGTATTCGATCGGAATACCACCAGAGATCCTTGGAATGAATGCTCTTACTCCAGAGGATATTGAATTTTTAAAGAAGACATATGTAAATTTTGAGGCAGATTTAACTGATTCAGTCAGGTACCTGAACCCTGAATCAAAATTCATTCCAGATGGAGTGATTCAGGCAGTAAACGAGATCGTCCCGATACAGCCTGATCCAGAACATCAGGATATCTCATCCAGGATAGAGAAAGGGCTTTCTGCATGTCAGATGGAAAGTTTCACAGATCTCATTTTACAGGCAGGACATATCAGAAAGTTCCTCGGATAGGACGTATCTTTTGTTCTCTTTTTTTGATATCCATTTAAAGAACCTCCAACCAGGTACAACTCTTTATTTTAAAGCATTTTCAAGCACACATTATAGAGAAGATGAATAATAAGGGAATGTTCAGAACTGATTCACTCTTGAGAATTCCTGAACTCATCCTGCTCTCGGGCCTGATATTGTGTGTCTTTGGTCTACTTGGAATTCTTATTCCTTATCTAGGCCCTGCTACCTCAATTGCAGGAATCGTCTGTGGATTCTGGCTTTCAGGATATGCAGTAATGACAATACTCTTCCCATTCAAAGCATCTGGTGAGCGGATTGTAACAATTATTGGAAGTCTGCTCTGCAGCATCACATTTCTGACTGTTGGTGCATTAGTCTGTGAATTTATTGGAAACCGGGCTTTTTCTTATCTGTCAGATCCCGGTGTTACTCCATTCTTTACTTCAATAATTCTGTTATACACAACAATTTTCGTTTTGATAGCCCTTATCGTGGTTTATACACGATCAGACAGGATCACAATATCAGATTTCATCAGCGAGGCAGGTAGTGAATTACACAAATATGTCCCTATCGTTGCCGCAGGACTCCTGACAATACTTCTTTTTCTTGGTGTTGCATTATGGATATTATCTGCCGCACAACCCGCAGAAACAACTGAACTCTGGCTACTTAATATGAATCATACTGCAGCAGATTATCCAACATCAGTGCATGCAGGAGAAGGTCTCACCAGTATTATTGGAATTCATAACCAGGAGAAAAACACCAGGTTTTTTCTTGTAACCAAAATTCAGAATGATACAATAAGTTCAAGACCAGTTATCCTTGATAAAGGAGAGATGACAGAGTTCCCGGTCATCATCAATAATCTCACTGGATCTCAAGGTGATAAAGTGAAGATCACATACAATCTCTTTACCGAAGATGGCCTGAATACGACACCCTTCCGGAGTGTATCAGAGAGTATTAGAATACTATGAACGACAGAACATACCTATATCTGTGCTCTGTAAGTTGTGCTGCAGCTGCATGTATCCTTCTTTTATCAAGGATCTATCCCTCACTCGCCCCACTATCTCTGATCTGTTTCGGGATTGCTGTTCTCTCCTGTATCAGCTGCCAGCGACCGGGATCAAGCCTGGTTATTATCGCTGCCACTACCGCCCTCATCCTTTCATTCAGGTTCCCCTATCTCACATGGGGAGATCCATGGCAGGATTATGAATCGGTGCTGGAAGTGCTAGTCCAGGGATCAACAGCAGCAGCGGGATACCGTCTCCAGCAGCCAGTCTTTCCGGTGGTGGTGTCTGCATTATCAGGGTTTTTATCAATCTCCCCGATGACAGTACAAAAGATCATAATACCCCTCATTGGATCACTTTCGGTTTCAATCCTTTACTTTATGGGACGTGAATACACTGATCGAAAGACTGCATTAACCGCATCTCTAATATATCTCGCTAGTATCCCCTACCTTCACTGGGCATCACAGGGGGTCAGGGAAACACTCGCAATACCCTTCTTCCTTCTTTCAATCTACTTCTCTCACCGGGCTGTGAGGACCGGAAGAGTATCAGACATCTTCCTATCTATTACCGTAATAACAGGGCTCGTTCTTGCCCACCATCAGTCTGCATTTATGTTCTGTGTAATATTTCCGGTAATGACGCTTGCAGAGATATATCTCTTCAAATCTGACACCAGAATCAGAAAGGACGCAGGCATTATCTGCTTAATTATGGCATTTGCCCTCTCCCTTATGCTTATTTGGTGGAAATTCAGACTCACTTTCATTTATATATCCTTTATTGATGATATCAACAAAATTTCACCACTTCATACTATACCGGCAATAATCCAGGTAATCGGTATATTCCTGATCTTTGTATGTGTTGCATTTCTTCCGTCTTTCTATCAGGGAGTAACCAGACCTCTCCGATGTTTGATGTACTGGTTATCCCGGAAAGTCTGGATCCTCCAGATTGGAGGATTCTGCCTTGCTATCGGGGGACTGATACTACTGGTCTCATCACTTGCCGGATATTCATTTATTGCAGTCAGGTACCCGGCTCCCATGATCAGTGCAGGAGTTCTGATACTGCTTCTTATTCTGACAGGTCTACCTGATTTTCTTACACCCAAGCGATTCCCGCTTCTTCTCTTTGCTGCTGTCCCACTAGTATTGCTTGCTCTTGGTCTGACCAGAGCCCTACCTGGAATTGAACTTTTATGGAACAGCCAAATCGATCCACTCAGATTTTTAGGATACCTCTGGCCTCCACTTGCTCTTGCAGCCGGTGCTGGAATTCTCAGGATATTTAAAACAGAAAAAAGATGGAAAATAGCAACAGTCATCCTGTTTCTCTTCCTGCTTGCTACAACTTTCCCTTCAGTTGTTCTCATGGGAACTCCATTTGAAAAGGGAACGATCTGGTATGACAACCGAAGTTTTGTAATATCACATCCAGATACAGAAATTCAGGCTATTGAGTGGTTTAAAGGTGAGAAGACAGATGGAACCCTGACTTCAGACAGGTATGCATTCTCTGCTGCACGATGGCTGAACACCCAGGGGAGTTCTGTAAAAGAGCCTATTGAACGACCATCCCCTGATTCATCATATAATTACTGGCTTCTTACCTCACGAATGAGTATTTACGCGAATTTTGTTGAATGGATTACCCAGGAGGCATACCCTGTAACGACCAGGGAGCGGGAAAGTCTGGATCTGAATACAGTCCGGTTGTATGATAACGGGGATGCTGTATTATACAGAAATGCAAACGCGTAATATAAGGTGCCAGACAGTTGCAATTCGCTGCAACTCAGATCAACCCTTTTGATACCTTTAAACCCTTACCATACAATACGTCAATCAGTACAAAACTGACTACTCCATACTGAAAGATATGGGAATGTCACCGATCCAAAGCCGGGAATATTGATGACGGACCAAAGGAGTAAACCTGAATCGTATCACAATATCGATCTCTCCTTTTTTACTCATAACGGGGGGATAAGGGCAAACAATGAGGACAGCCTTCTAGTTGATGATTTAGTGATATCGGACAGATCCATGGACAAGCCACTCTCTCATCAGATGACAGGGAAAGATATCATCTGCTGTGTCGCAGACGGGATTGGTGGTTCTGAAAAAGGAGAGGTTGCCAGCAATCTTGTTCTCTCTGCTCTCAGAAACCAGGAAAAAGCGATTGATAATGAGGAATCACTCGGATTTGCCATTGCTGAAGGAAAGGAATTACTGGAAAAGTATGCACTTGACAACCCAGATGCAGTAAATTTAGGCTGCACTCTTGCCGGGATCTCCATCTTTGGTGATTCAGCGATTGTATTCAACGCCGGAGACTGTAGGGTGTATCGGATCAATGGCAACTATTTCGAACAGATTACCAAGGATCACTCGGTAGTCCAGGTTCTCTTCGAGGAAGGGATCATTAATGAGGATGAGATGAGGTACCATCCGAGAAGAAACGTAGTCACCTCGTCGGTATCGGGTGATGGAAACCCGAACTCAGTCAAACTCTTTTTTACGAAAATTCCGGTAAGGATGTCTGATGTTTTTTTTATTTGTTGTGATGGGATATGGGGGTGTTTTTCACACGATGAACTCGAACTTATTTACCAGCGGTTTAAAGGGTACGAATTCTGTGAAAAACTCCTGGGCGCCGCAATAGCGAGAAAGGCATCAGATAATATCTCTGCAATTCTCATCCAGATATCACCAGTTACATGACATCACCCCCAGAAGATCCACCAACCATCAGAGAAGGGTTGAATCCTGATATCAGGAAAGAAAAGGTCATCTCGAGGGATATTGCAGAATATGCCGAGCCAGAGCCTATCAGTGGTGAATTCAGGGGATACCGCCTTATAAGGCAGTTTCCTGCTGCAGGAGGAGAAGCTGATATCTGGCTTATCCACAAGGATTCCGGTTATGGAGTTCTGAAACATTACCGGCTCGGTATAGAGCCAAAACCTGATGTTCTTGAGACAGTTGCTGCAATATCACATAAGAATCCCCGTCACCTGGTACGGATTCACTCATATGGATTTGATGAAGCCACAAACCGTTGGTATGAGATCCAGGAGTACGCTGGAAATGGATCACTCAAGGATCTTATCAGGAACCAAACCATCGGGATGAGTCAGTTCAGGAGCATTATCGGAGAGATAACAGAGGGTCTTGAATCCCTTCACCAGTCAGGAATTCTCCATCTTGATCTCAAACCATCAAACATCCTGATACGAAGTCTGCGACCACTGAACCTGATCCTCATCGACTTCGGGATATCAACGCTTCTGCAGAATGAATTTTCCAGACAGGTAACAAGTACGAAAGGAACCCCGATGTACTGGGCACCTGAACAACTGGGCAATATTGTAGGAAAGGAGGCTGATTACTGGGCTCTGGGCGTGATAGCACTTGAGATCTTCACGCACAAACACCCCTTTGACGGGATGAACCATAATGTCATCCTTGCTACCCTCTCAACACGGGGGATCCAGATCCCATCAGACATTCATCCAAAAACTGCAAACCTGCTAAAAGGACTTCTGACAAGAAACCCACGCAGGCGGTGGGGATACAGAGAGGTTTCAGCATGGCTTGCAGGCAGGCAGAATATACCGGTTTTCTATGAGGTTGAATTCTCTTCAGGTAACAGAAAGAATCAGTATGAATTCAGGGGAGAATATTATGGCAGCCTGCAGGATATCTCATATGCATTAATCTCGGATCCCGAAGCATGGGATGATGCAAAGCGGCATATCGGAAGAGGATATCTGAACCGGTGGCTTGAGAAGACAGAGCAGTACGGCAAAGCTGTTGAGATAGAAAAACTTGGAGAGCAGTATCCTGACGAGGATGAACGGCTCATCTTCCTTGCTGCACGATACAACCCATCGGTTCAGTTTGCATTTCTCGGAAAGCCGCTCGATGTTTCAAGCATTACAAGTTACCTTGACAGGTACATGAGACACCAGAACGATGAACGAGAGAAGAGAATCATCTCGATGCTCTTTTCAGGTGAACTTAACAGGATTTACCTGACTTTTTCCGAAATCACCGGAGTTCATGATGGGACATCGCAGATCTCGCAGATGTTTGCATGGCTCTTATCAAATCCCAGGGGAACAGATGAAAAAAAGCAACTCTATGATTACCTCAGTATTCTCAAAGAACGTGAGGAACTCGGTAGTCCTGAAGAGTGGGACACAAAGGCTGTACTCCGTCTTGCGGAGATCAGGAATCTCTTTTCAAAGAATGGATACGATGTTGATTCTGTCAGGATCCGTGATGAACTAAAAAATGCCTGCAAACATGCTCTCCAGTCAGATTCATGTGAACCCGATCTCCTTGTTGCCCTCGCATCAGCAGCAGAAGAAGCAGAACTCTTTGAATTTGTCTCTCCGTGCCTGAAAAAGGCAGCAACCACAGATATCAGAGTGATCAGTCTTCTCTTCAGTAAAAAGAAAGGGATGTTCAGGTTCAAACTCTACAAACGGATGAGGATGGAGTATGAGAAAAATCTCTATTCAATCTCTTCTGATCCCTGGAGAGAGACACCTGAATTCTGGCAGAGCCAGTTTTTTAGTTTAAGAGGAGATAACGCCCTGCCTCTGGCAATATCAGTAGCTGAACGCCTAGTTGAGACTGATATGTTTCGCATTCAGGGATTAGTTATGCGTGGGTGCGCTTTAGCACAAATAGGACGGGTAAAAGAGGCGGAGTTCTTTTTTTCACATCCAGATCTCCTGTCATCTCATGACCCGGATGTCTGGCAGATCCTTGGCAAATGTCATATCTGGACAGGGAGGACAGAAGATGCAAAACAGGCTTTTTTGAAAGGTCTGACATTCAAAAAAGATCACAAGGGACTCCTCAACGACATGATGAAACTTTCAGGTTCGCAGAAGACCCAGACCCAGGTACTTGAGACTTATGATGAGGCATTGGGCAGAGATCCTGATAACCCGGAACTACTTCGAAAAATGGCTGATACTCTCTTTTCAATCGGTAATATCGGGGAAGCGATGACTGCATATGAACAGTACATCAGAATATGTCCGAAAGATAACGCAGCCAGGATATCTCTTGCACGCTGCCAGATAAAACTCAAAAAGACCAGTGAGGCAGAAGAGGTTATAAAACCCATATTAGAATCAGGAATCGCTGATCCACAGGTATATCGCCTGAAGGCATATTTACTCCTTGTAACCGGAAAGGTCAGAGATGCCATCAAGTATCTTGACCTGGCTCTTGAAAGTGAACCAGAAGATGAATGGACAATAAAAATAAAGGCTGATGCACATCTCGCAATAAAGGAGTTTGGTCCTGCCTTACGCTCTATTAATAAAATTCTTGGAACGGATCCCCAAAACTTCCTTTTTCTAGAGAAGCAGGGTAAGATTCTTCTCTCGCTCGGATTTTTTACTCCTGCATTGGAATCACTAAAAAGTGCAGTAAATGGAGGCCGAAATTCCATTGAACTCTGTATTCAGTATGGCGATGCATTGAGACGGGCAGGTGATGATCGATATGGATCGCTGAAAGATGTACATGAGGTCACCGGACATTTACTGAAATGGAGAGTCAGCTCTCTTTACCTTGATCTCTGGGATATAGAAAGAGTCGTTCCCGGTCAGATTGAACGGTTTATGGAGGCAGCAGAATGGTATGAACGGGCATACAACCTTGGTGGAGAGGAGTCGGTTATCAGAAACAGGAAGGGAATCATCGCTGCCCTGCTTGGGAATTATGAAGAGGCGATCACAGCTTTCAGAACAGCAGCCGATACACAGAAGATGCAACCTGCATACCGGACAAACCTGGCTGTTGCCTATGTCCTAAAGGGTGAGATAGAAAAAGGAATCGGCATATTTCTTCAGGGGATGAGCAAATTCTCTAAGGTTGCCCAGTTCCTTGATCAGTGTGCAGGAATGTACTTTCACTATATCGGAGATGATGAAACCGCACTCGACCTCTGCTCTCAAGCAGTAAAAGCGAATACCACAAGAGATCCTAATATCCTATATCATCAGTACCTGGCACTCTCCAGGATGAATCAGACAGAACGAGCAGGTAATGTTAGTACGATGATTCGCCGAATCGATCCCTGGTTCAGATTATCGGGTTCTGATTCTGGATAATTGAAGCATTCGTGCTGGATTAGCCTGAACCAAGACAACACAATGCTCAATACTGATGAGATGAAGTATTACATACCAAAACATATGTCTGGTGGCACTATCTGCTCCTCTCACCAGAAAGGTACATAAAAATAAAATTTTCGCGTTATTTGGCACAGATATGACACTGAAGAAGATTTGTGATGTATGCGGGATGGCCAACCCACCTACCGAGATAATATGCCAGAGATGCTTCACTGATCTCACCAAAAAACGACCAGTTACAGGAAATTCCCCTACAAAGCCCATGAGTCAGGCAACAGGACGAAAGTCGCACATCATATTCATGGGTAAACCTCAATTTGATCAGGATAAAACAATCAGAGAGGTTGCTCCTCTTTTGCTTGTAATGTCACCAGGTCAGATCATCACCATCCATCATGGAGATACAATAGGGCGTGAAGCAATTGGGGGCAGAATATTAAACCAGTACAGTGCAGTCTCCCGCAATCATGCATCGTTTAAATACACAAATGGAAAGTGGCTGGTAAAAGACGAAAACTCCACAAATGGGACGTATATCAACGGAACAAAACTTCTCCCTGAAAAATGGTATGAGATTATGGTAAATGATACCTTCTCGGTCTCATCAGGTTGTAACTTCACGGTCCAGTTCGGATGAATGTTGATCTTAAAGATATTGTTTCTTCATTTTGTACAGAAAAAAATATCCCGCTCGTCGGATATGCTGCATCCAACAGATGGGAACAGCCACTCTTTGAACCCTGGATTCCGGCTGATTTCTACCCACATCATATTCTTCCTGAAACACGAAGTGTCATTGTAATCGGGCTGCCTGTTGCCCTTCCGGTGCTTGAGACCTCCCCTTCAATCTGGTATCACGAACTCTATAAGACTGTCAACTCCCTACTCGATCAATATACAGTTCAGCTGGCATCCCTTCTATCTCGTGCAGGTTTTCCATCAGTTTTTGTTCCTAGAGACGGATACGGGAGCATTGAAGTGCTGCAGAAGAATCCGGTCGCATTTTTCTCACACCGTCATGCAGCAGTTCTTGCCGGCCTTGGGAGATTCGGGGTGAACAACATGGTGCTCACAAGGGAGTTCGGACCGAGAATCAGGTTTGGATCAATCTTTACAACTGCACTGATTCCATCTGATCCTCTTGTTGAAGATGAACTCTGCATACATTGCAACAAGTGTGTTAGCTTATGTCCGGCAAATGCACTTAAAGAAGGAGACTATCCCCTCGTTCTCACAGACAAACCGGCCTGCACAACACAGAGTGCATCTCTCAATAAGAGGTATATTTCACCATGTGGAATCTGCATCAAAGTCTGTCCCATCGGAGAAGACCGGAGAGTCTTCCACCGGGGGAATACCGGGATCTATGAACCGGGGTCTGATACAGATCTTTTCCATGGATGGGAGCATGTCAGGAAGTACGGGGGGAAGTGAGAATATGTATGAAATCATGCCCTTTACCCATAAAACGAAATAAAAGAACCACGATTTTTCTTTCTTACTCTGTACCAATCTTTTTAAATAATACCCTTCATTACAGTATACTGCTAGGCACCTGAATGCTGGATGGGATACCCATGAAAAATACCCTGTCCGGGCATCGTGCAGCCTTGGGAGTGAGGTTCTGGGTATGACAAAGAAAGAGAAATGTCAGGAGCTTATGGGCAGCTTATTCGGTCCTGCTTCTGCTAAACTCGTGTCAAACATGGGTGAAGAGGATTGTGTAAAGAAGTGCAGGGAAAAGGTTGCGGCATTCTTTGGTGAAGAAAAAGCCAAAGAATTTGATACTATCACGGGGTGAGACAGATGAAGATATTACCAAAAATGCTCTTATGCTTTGTCTCAATAATACTGATTTTTGGAGTTATCATGACCATTTCCGCATCTTTTGATGCACAACGGGAAAAGTCAAACATGATAACCCTGTATGAAGAGAGGGCAGTAAGTATTGCCAAGACTCTTGATACATCAGTAGATAGTGAAGAACAACTGGATAATGAGGCCCAGAATCTGGTAAATAAATTAATAGCTGCAGATATGGGAGTTTACGAGTTCAGTATTCATGGAAGGGCTCCGGAAGGAATAACGGAAAGCGGGTACTGGAGACTTGCGAGTAACGACCCAACAATTGTCCACAAGGAGTCTGATCCAGAGGACCTTGATGCTATTAAGATCGATAAGTACAATGTTATTTATAATACTGAAGACGGAAAACCCATCATTGATGTCACATATCCGCTTCATGATGCAAATGGAAAGCCGATCGCTACCGCTGGTATAAAGTTTGATATGACTGCGATTCAGAAGCAGATGATTCCGACAAATATGCTTGCCATCCTGCTTGTGATGCTGATAATCGCCATTATTGCAACGATTATTGTTGCCAACACCATTACTAAGCCCATCAAACAACTTAAGGATGTTGCAGACCGGGTGACATCAGGTGATTTTGATGCAAGTCTGCCAGAAGCGTCTGACGATGAGATTGGAGAACTTACTGCATCGATAGAGATGCTGATCGTAGGGCTAAAGATCAAACGTGGACAATAACAAATTTTTTTTGGGGAATTAATATTACATTAAAACCGCGAGGTTTTTTCAATAAATCCCAATCTTATTGTATCATCCAGACAATCGACATCTTAATTATATCCCACATATAAATGTCCTTATTTATCACTCAAATTTAAACCACATACGATTAAAAAACTTTAACATTAAATTTATGATCACATAAACGCGCGTCCTTTTTTTTTAATTAATTACCATTAATCAGATGTATTACATGTATGAACACTCGGGGTCTGGAGTAATTTTTCCTCATTTTATCGAGATTTTTAAAAAACCAGATGTATCAAATTCGAAGGAGGATTCTGAAAGAGATTAAAACGATTCTTATCCATTCTCTTTCTACTACCTCTTTAATGAAGATCTGATGTATAGAATAATCCATACACGGTGCCTGAACTAGAATTCAGACGATATCAAACGCCTGCCTTGTACTATATCAGAGGAATCATGAGTGAAAACCCGTTCTCTAATGAAGAAATTTCAGATATTCTGACCCTACTTGACGAGATCCCCTATGCCATCCAGGTAATTGACAACGGAATTTTTAGTTATTGTAATAAGGCAACACTTGACCTCTTTGGTGGAGAAAACCTGGAGATGATCCTGGAAAAACCTGTATCCATAATCTCTCCGAGTAGACAACCTGACAACAGTTCATCTCATGAACAGTTTAGTCAATTTATGAGCAGGGCTCATTCTGGTGAGAAAGTCACATTTGACTGGTCGTTTATATCATTGCAATCAGGTCAGATTTTATGTGAAGTCACACTTCATCAGATTCAGTTTAGAGGTAAGAGATGTTTACTTGCAACCGAATCTGAAATAGAAGAATGGGTAAAAGATCTGACTGGACTTGAAAAGAAAAACACTTTCCTTGAACACTCGTTGCAGGCTGTATCAGAGGGACTTAATGCCCTTGCTTTAGGAGATACAGACTTTTCTCTAGCCATACCTCAAGCAGACAATGATACACAGGGGACAATGACTCATCTGACCAGAGTTGTAGAGTCGGTAGAAAAAACCCGAAAATCAATAAAAACTCTGATTGATGATACGACACAGCTTTCTACATCAGTGGCAGAGGGTCAACTCAGCGCCAGAGTAGATACAACAAGGCATCAGGGGAAATTCCGTTATGTTATTGAAAATATCAACTCAACCCTTGATTCGGTTGTAACTCCCCTGCAGACAACAACTGATCTTGTAGGCAGAATATCAAATGGTGATATCCCACCTCCAATATCGGATGAATATCCCGGGGATCTTAATACTGTGAAAACAAGTCTCAATCAGTGTATAGAGGCTATAAATTCTCTTGTATGGGATACAGTACTGCTGAGCGAAGCTGCAGTGAAAGGTAATTTATCAGTTCGTGTGGATCCGACAGAGCACCGGGGAGACTTTGGGCTTATTGTAGAGGGAATAAACAATACCCTTGATTCTATCATTGGACCATTTAAGATCACTGCAGACTATCTTGCCCGGATTGCAGTTGGTGACATCCCAACGACGATAGAGGAGACATACGAGGGAGATTTCAATGAGATAAAAAATAACCTGAACACATGTATCGAAGCTGTGAATGCTATGGTCTGGGATACTGTTGTACTTAGTGAGGCTGCGGTGAAAGGAAAATTTTCTGTTCGTGCTGATGCCTCGCAACATAAGGGAGATTTCAGGGCAATCGTAGAAGGGATCAACAATACTCTTGATTCAGTGATAAATCCCCTGGAGGTTGCTGCAGAATATGTACATCGTATCTCGAAAGGTGATATGCCCCCACTTATCACCGATACATATGAAGGTGACTTCAACGAGATTAAAAACAATCTGAACACATGTATCGAATCGATTAAACGGTTAATATCAGATGCAAATCTTATGGCCGCCGCAGCGGTGAATGGAATGCTCGATACGAGGAGTGACCTGGATAAACACCAGGGTGATTTTAGGGAGATAATGGCAGGGATTAACACCACCCTTGATCACTTTACCTGGCCAATCAGGGAGACTTCCCGCATATGCAAGCATTACGCAGAGTGTGACTTTTCTGCTCGTGTTAATTCAAAACTAGGGCTATCTGGAGAATTTATACCATTCAGGGATTCACTAAACGGTATTGGAATCCAGATGCAGGATGTCATTTCAGAGATAAACCGTATTGCAGGAAGCTATGCTAAAGGTGACTTCAGTACGACGATCGACAGTTCATGCCGGATCAAAGGAGATCTCATACCATTGCGGGATGCACTTGACAGAATTGGTTCAGATATTTCAGATCTGCTGAAAGTAGTCCTGCTACAGATGAAAGATCTGACTGAAAATGCAAAGACTGCATCATCAGGGGTTGCTGATGTCAGTAGCGGTGCGTCCCTGATTGCAGAGACTGCTGAAAGAACGCAGGAAAATGCAGAGAGAAGCCAGCAGGGAATTGATCAGGTGCTTCAGGCCATGGAGGATCTCACCAGGAATATCAGTGAGGTCTCTGTGAACACCGAAAGGGTGGCACAACTGACAAAATCAGCAGATGAAATGGCACAGGGTGGTATTCTCAGCGCCAGTAATGCAGAAAAAGGGATGAAAGACATTACACGGACCAGTAACACTGCAAACACCCTGATTGCCGAGATTCAGAAAGAGATGCATGAAATCGGGAAGATTGTGAACCTGATCACAAATATTGCCAGCCAGACAAATCTGCTCGCTCTTAATGCCGCTATTGAGGCTGCACGGGCCGGAGATGCAGGGAGAGGGTTTGCTGTGGTTGCTTCAGAAGTTAAGTCACTTGCCCAGGATTCACGAAGATCTGCAGAAAACATCAACGAGATGATAGCAAAGTTGCAGAGCAGGGGCGAAGAAGCGGCAAAGGCTATGGCTGAGTCGCAAACCGCTGTTGATACAGGAGACAAAGCCCTGAAAGAGACATTGCAGGCGTTTCATAATCTTTCAGGATCTGTGGAGACGATCAAAGAGAATATGGAGACCGTGGCAAGTGCTTCAGAGGAACAGGCTGCATCATTTGAGGAGATTACTGCCAGTGTAAGCGATATGAGTACACTTGTCAACGAGACTGCAAAGCAGGCGATAAACTCGTCAGCAACGAGTGAAGAGGCCCTTGCGATTGTGTCCCAGATTGAGCATGTTATTGAAGAGATAAATCGTGTTTCAGTTACTATAACTCATAATATGAGCAGATTTACAATAAGGAGTTAAACAGGATATAATCCTCTGACCCAACATACATTTCCTGAAATGCTATAATTATCCATGTAATTATTTCTCACAATATGGTTACCAAAGATATCAGGTAATCTAAAAAACATGTTTGAAATGCCTCATGTTCCATTTATAAACTATTTTGTGAGGATTGCCATGATAATTCTTCCATATGCCGGTCGTGTGATGATGACACCGGTAAGTACTTAATTCATTTTAATTTTTCATCATAGTCATATCATCTACGGTTGCTGCCATCCGGTAGATACTCATGTGTTGAATACAAGCGTTGAGGGAGAAACACAAGACTGATTAAAATCATATGCTGATGAACCGACACTCCCTGATGATCAAATCACCTCATATTACGAGATCTGGATCTCTTTTTTTGATGCTCTAAACCAGTGAGATCG
Source organism: Methanospirillum lacunae (assembly GCF_003173355.1). Lineage (NCBI taxonomy): Archaea > Methanobacteriati > Methanobacteriota > Methanomicrobia > Methanomicrobiales > Methanospirillaceae > Methanospirillum > Methanospirillum lacunae. Next base: position 58,596 of record NZ_QGMY01000001.1, read on the forward strand.
GGTTATCAGAGAACAGTTCAGGGGTTACCGGAGAATTGCTTCAGATAATATTCTTGAGCATGAGATCAGGCAGAAAATTTTTCAGATTGTCTGTGATAATCCAGGGATAAGTTTTTCAAAGCTTGGGCAACATTTAAAAGTCAATGAGAGTACTCTTCGATATCATATCGCCAGAATAGAAAAAAACGATGCATTACTGCATATGAATCGGGAAAATCACATCATTTTTTTGAGAGTCACCATGCGTATTCCATAGAAGATAAGGAATTGTACTCCCGTTATTCGTCAGGACTTTCAGGGAGAATTTTTCACCAGGTCAGTGAATGCCCCGGGATTACACGAAGAGAACTTGCAGACAAGCTCGGAGTGACAAGTCCTACTGTAACCCGGGCTGTTCGAAATATATATAAAGAAAATTTTATCATTCTGGTCAGGAAAAGAAAATGTATACCGCATTTCCTTTCACATAGTGAATGCAACATGGGGAGAGATAATCCCTGTTTAATTAAAGACAATTAATCTAGTTTTTTTTGAAAAGAAGATGTTTCATTCAATTATGGGACAATTATTGATGAACTCCGAATGACTCCCGATAAGACGGAGTCGTTATCCCATCACCAATAAATTTTATATATTATTAAACACTAACTTAAAGTATACATAGGAGGGATTACCTATGAGCCTATTCAAAAAAGAAAAAGGAACAGAAATTACTCCCTCAAGACCTGGATCTGCGATATCCATGAGGGATCGAAGAATCGACTTCGTTGATGATTTTGACTCTATCTTCAATGATTTTCGTCAGTCATTTGATAATTTAATGAAACCATATTTCCCGGTTGAGTTCTTTCCCCGTGAGATGATGGATTTCCATCCGGTGAAATTTGCCCCATTAGATCTTGTCGATGAAGGAGACCATTATAGAGTTCAGGTTGAACTTCCGGGAATGTCTAAAGAAGATGTTGAAGTAAATATTACTGCAAACAGGCTTCAAATTCAAGCACAAAAGGAATCTTCAACAGAAAATTCAGATACAAATTACCTCCATCGTGAAAGATATTCTTCTGTGTGGAGGCGAGAAGTCAGTTTCCCTGAGGAAGTGTGCCCGGACAAAAGTCAGGGAACTATGAAAGATGGCGTATTGGAGTTAAACATCCTAAAAAAGGAGCCAAAAACCAAAGATCAATCATATTCCATTAAGATAAATTAAATCTCAATTTTTCCCCCTTTACCTCACCCTGATCCCGGATTTCCGGGATCTATTATTTAGAATACTGATTTCTGATATTCACAGTATAAGTTCTACACCTATTCCGGTTATCGATGTGATCTATACCGGTATCTCATATCTCTCAAGGTTTTTTAGGGTTATTTGTTGCCCAGATATCAAAAAAGTAGGATACCAGACTGAAGGTAGATCAGTAGTATACCAAATACATCGTTTGTGATATGCTCAGGGTTTACCTTCGTTATCGGTTCATAGACAGCCATTAGTGATCAACCTGGCAACCATAGGATGATATGATGGATTAAGTCATCCATAGGTATCAATGAAATGATGGGAGATGATGTATTTACATTCCTGACAATTCTTTAACCAATCATTCTTGGGTATAATCGGGAGGATATACGAATATTTTTATTTAAAATCAGTTATACATCGTTTTATATCTGACAATACAGTAAACACATTAAGACTGATCATCCGAAAAAAGAAGGCCTGGAATAATGACCTAAATCTATACTGTTATGGAGCTTTCCTTAGATCCGAATATATTACACTGTCCGATTACATCAATGACCGAACCTGCTGATGCATTAATAGGATATACGTACGTGAAAACGTCCACTGTTGGCTGTGAGGTATAATTTTCATTGAGTACTTCTTTGCCATCCATAGTAACTTTTACATTTTTTACATAATGTGTCGTAGAATCTGCAACCGGGTGTGTGAATGTTGCAGAGAGATTTCCTGAAGATTTGTCATATGTCAGGTTCAAATCACTGGGAGGATTTGCAGAGACAATTGATACTGTCATCATCAATGCAAGAATGCCCAGAATCAAAAATGTATACTGGTTCATACATGAACATTCAGATAATACTTTATCTACTTGCTGGTTCATGATCATTAAGTGGCATAAACCTGAAATGTATTGATTTGATGTGAATTCTCGCTCTACAATAAACCGGGTTTGAAAATGATAGACAGCAGCTGACGGGGATGAGAAGCTTTTATGTAATGATATTGCCAATCGTTTATTCGCAAAGTTTACCCCAAATAAACAAAGGATACCATTCGTACATATGAATACTCACACGTAGAAAATAGGGATTTCTTTTTTTGTAGACTGTTATCGGGAAAAATCGTGATTTAAAAGGAAAGTACTTACTTTTCCCGTTTTAGAACCTGGTATAATGCAAAGGCATAGTTTGATTCTGCTTTTTTAGTCCCGGTATTGATATAATTAACCATAAGGGTATCCTCATCTGTGATATGTGCGATATAGGTTCCTCCACTTGAATCAACAATATATACTATTTTTTCATCAGGACTGATACTACCAGCCACCGGTTCCTGAACCAGTTTTGTGGAGTCATTAAAATAGTTCGTTCCTGAAACAAGGTTACCATTCTGAGTGAGAGTCCAATAGTCATCAGTAGCTGAAGAGTTCAAGGATTCTCCTGAATATCTGAAACCTTCAATCGTTTGTTGAATCCACTTTCCGGTCAGATTCATGGGAGAATCAGCACAGACTGGCCCAATCCCCAGTACAAGAAATACACCCAGCACAAGAAGTACGTTCACTTTCATATCAATGGGATTTACCTTCGTTCAGAAAAACTTTATGCAGGTACACAATATTGAGTTTTCTCGAGAGACAGCGGTGAACTTTTTCCTCATCAGGACTTTAACAATCGATATACCCTCTCGATGTCAGGTTTACCATGATATCCCAATCAATCAACAGGCTTTCCCGGTTGAATGTTCGGCCGCTAAATCCTCATATATATCTTAATTATATCATAATGAGAAATTATTGGTACATTTCACAGATATGAGAACAATAACAATAGTCCAGGCAGATCCCAGGTGGGAAGAGGAATTTTCAAAGATCAAAGCGATGATATCAGGGCATATCGGAGATCTTATCATCGGGATTGAGCACGTAGGGAGTACTTCAGTTCCCGGTTTGAGAGCAAAACCCATTATCGATATTGATGTGGTTATTGAGGATATGACCTGTTTTCCGGCTATAATAGAACGCCTTAATCATGCAGGATTTGATCATGAGGGAAACCTTGGAATAGAAGGACGGGAAGCATTCAAACGAAGATTTGACGATGGATTCATGCCCTATCACTTGTATGTCTGTCCAACAGATAGCAAAGGATATCGTGAGCATATCGCCTTTCGGGATTATCTCCGGTCACATCCTGATGCTTCCAGGGAATATGAAAGAATAAAACAGGGGTTGGCAAGGTTATATCCGCATGATATCGACAGGTATCTGAGTGGGAAGAATAATTTCATTAAGGAGATATTGAAGGAAGCGTTGTATGGAAACGAGAAGGACATTTAAATCGTATTTTGGATAAACAAATGAGTTCTTACTATTTATTAATCGAAAAGCAGGTCATTCAACAGGTTTGGATTACTTTGTTTCTTCTCAATAAAATCTAATTTTTTACCTATCCCAAGAATTGAAAACAAATTTACTTTTTCATAGCCTTTCATATTCACAACGTAAATTATCAATTAATTATATATATTAATGCCAATCGTTGACATAATAACAATATGAATTGCTAGGTTTTTTTAACATATTGGTGAGTAATGACTATCAGTGTTTATACAATATCGCTGGTTTTTTCAGCTGTAGTGACAAGTCTTATTTCGGTTTTTATATGGAAATATCGGACCTGCCGGGTTAGTCGTGAATTCGTCCTCCTTCTTGTAGCTGTTAGTTGGTGGTCCGCTACTACTGCGATGGAAACACTTGTCCAGCCCCTATATCTCAAGTTATTTTTTACAACAATCTGTTATTTAGGAAGTCAGTTTTCTCCGGTTCTCTATCTCCTTTTTGTTTTAAAATTTACTCAAACTGACTCGCATCTCAATATCAAATCTCGATATCTACTTTTTGTGATACCGTGTATTTCATTTTTTATGGCTGCAACAAATGGATTCCATCACCTTTTGTGGTCATCAATTACATTAACCGAATCTGGATTTGCAGGGATATATGTTATTTATACGCATGGTCCATGGTACTGGATCGAATGGCTCTACAGCATCGGTCTGTTACTGGTAGGGATTGTGGTACTCGTTTTTACTGCCTTTCGTTCTTCTCACTTTTTTACAGTGCAAAGCAGAATTATTCTACTATCCTCACTGATTCCAATTGTTGGATGTTTTGGATATGCAGTATTCTTTTCTGAATTAGAGGGCATAGATCCTACTCCCCTGCTCTTTTCATTAACTGGAATCTTTATGGCGATTGGAATAATAAGATATTCTTTTTTAGATATAGTTCCAATTGCACGAGATCATGTTCTCGAATGTATGGCTGAAGGGGTTCTGATAATTGATAACGATAATAGAATTATTGATGCTAATCCATCTGCATGGAAATATCTTCAGAGAGCAAAGCCTGCAATTGGATCAAGCATCCAGGATATATTTCCGGAATGGTACGCCAGATACAGTGTAGATAAGAGAGAATCAGGCACACTTTCTATTTCCGGAGAAAATAATAATAAATTTTGGCTTTTGTGGTCTATCTCTACTATTAATGATATTGAAGAATGTTCTATTGGTTCGTGCCTGATAATCAAGGACATTACTCAGCAGTATGAGGCAAACGAAAAAATAAATGCCCAGACATTGCATCTTGAAAACCTTACACAGGATCTGATTAATGCAAATCGGTCACTTCAACTGATGACAGGTATTACCAGGCATGATATTCTCAATATGATTTCTGTTCAACGAGGGTATATGGAGATTGCAATGAAGGATAAGACAGTTGAATCATATGCTCATGCAGTCCACATGTCTTATAATGCATCTCTGGAAATACAGGGATTAATTAAATTTACACAGGAATATCAGGATATTGGTGCAGTTCAGCCTTCTTGGATGAATCTGGCATTATTAATTCAGGATCAAATTAGATTCTTTAATAATGACAATATTAATCTGATTACTTTCATTCCTGCTGATATCGAAATTCTTGTTGAACCATTATTTGCCAAAGTATTCTATGTTCTTATTGAAAATTCTTTGAGACACGGCCAGATGTTGACTGAGATTATGATTTATTGCCGTCGTGAGAATGACCTGATTATTTATTATGAAGATAATGGGGTTGGAATCAGAAATGAAGATAAAGTAAAAATATTTAAAACAGGATTTGGAAAAAATACCGGCCTTGGATTATATCTTGCAAAGGAGATTTTAATGGTGCATGACTGTTCAATTATTGAAACCGGGATTCCCATGTCTGGGGTTCGATTTGAAATCACCATTCCAAGTAATCGCTGGAGAAAATGTTAATCTGATACAATAAAGCGGTATATTTTCCTGTGCGACAGTTCAGATCATACAGATGAAGCAGCTGTTCAGGAAAAATCCTTCGAGTTTTCGAATAGATTAGTATCTCCGGGGGGTAAAAACTCGATAAATTCATATCTAAAAAAAAATAATTACATGTGAACAAATCCTCATCATAAACATAGATTGTAATGTATTGAACTTAGCCTGAAGACTGAATTGCTGAATAAAACAGAATATCTCCTAAAAGAAGACCGTATCCATTTCATAGAGGATTTTTCTTGGAACCATTGGTACCAATTATGGTTCCACCCACTTTGATGGATTACATCTCCATAAAGTTATTCCAGACTTTGTTTACTTCTGATGGCGTAACCTATTCATGAGATATCGTATGTATAATCCTTTCACAGTCTTCTTTCCATCTGCACTCTGTACAATTCATCTTTTCTTTCTGTTCTTTTGTAAACAGTAATTCGTATACATTTTTAAGCCAGGTATCCCTGAGTTCTTTCCTATCAACACCGAGGAGAGATTCAAGTCTCATTCCGTTGAACAGGGCAATCAGGGTAAGTGCAAGATGATGGGGATCAATATCGGGACGAACTACTCCCTCATCCCGAAGAGCAGTATACCTTCGGGTAATATGTTCAATCTCTTCTTTCATCCTGGCACATGAGAAGACCTGAAGATCTTTTCTTCGAAATGACATGGAAACGATGTCAAGATAGAGCGATTGATATCCCAAATCCTGGTCAAATACAAGATCAAACAGTTCAATCCAGGAGTTAACCGGACAGTGATTCTCTCCGTTCTCGGCAATTTTATTACGATATTGTGTCTGCCCGTCTTTCGCACTTTCAATAATGAGTTCATCTTTACTTGTAAAATAACGATATAGCGCCGGTTTCGTGACCTCAAGCCGTCGTGCAATCTCTTCCATGGTGGTATTACAATATCCTTTTTCGAGTAATACCTCTAAACCAGCCTGAATTATTCTTTTTTTTGCTTCATCCCGATATTGAGTGATAATCTTAGCCATTCCAGTCAAAGCGTTTCGTTGGTAAGATAATAGATGTTGCGATCATTCACTTCAGTTACCAATAGGTAACTATTATTAGTACGAGTAACAAGATTCTGTACCCAACTGATTCCTCTCCCGTAATGAGGAACAGAACGTGCTAAGGGATATGATTCCATATGAAGACACAAGAATTTTTATCAAAAACCCCATGTATGGCTTTTTCTGGTGGCAGAATCCTGACAATGAACAGATCAGAACCTGAAGTTCAGGCTATCATTTTTCAAAATGGGAAAATTCTGGCTGCTGGTCAACGGGAGATTATTCAATCATACGAGAATGTAACAACCATCGATCTGAAAGGGAAAACCCTCATTCCCGGATTCATCGATTCTCATATTCACCTCTCATTTGGAGCATTCCTTCCAGAGTGGGTCGATCTTCATGGATGCTCTTCAAAGGAAGAAGTCCTTTCAAAAATGAAGATGTATGCTGATGCTCACCCACAAACTGAATGGATAGTGGGATTTCCCTGGTTTGATCTCCATTATGGCGGATACGATATTTCCAGAGAAGAACTCGATGATGCAATCGCTTCAAAGCCTGCGATCCTGATTCATACCTCGTTTCATACCCTGCTTGCAAATACTAAAGCATGCAACAAGGTAGGAATCAATCAGGAATCTCAGGATCCTGATTCAGGGATAATTGAAAAACGAGAAGATGGTGAAGTATCAGGAGTACTTCTTGAAGCAGCATGTGTCCCGGTTCTCGCCCAGGCATTATCCATCTCTACCCGGAGATATGCAGACCTGATTGAACGTGCAGCCCGGGATCTTCACCGCTTCGGGATTACCGCAATACATGATCCTGGAGTGACACCTGATACAGAAGCTGCATATCGTCTCCTGCATGCAGAACAGAGACTTCCAGTATCAGTTCTGATGATGCCACACGGAAAAGCCCTGCTTGATAACAGTATCGGGGATCGCCTTGATGGCCAGCCATTTGGCTGTGGAGATGAACAACTCCGGGTAGGACCTGTGAAAGTATTCGGTGACGGAGCAACCCAGAAGACAACCGCCTTTTCATTTCAGATGGGTGACCATACCATCTCAAGCGGAGAATACCGGAATGATTTCCAGACAACTCTTCTTGAAGCTGTACGACACGGGTTCCAGGTATGTGTTCACTGTGTAGGGAACCGAACAGTAGATGCAGTCCTTGATACATTCGAATGTGCGAAAAAAGAGAGCCAACCCGGATTTATCCTGCGTCCCAGGTTTGAACATCTCAATCTATTATATAAGGAGCAGATTTCCCGTCTCGCTTCCATGAATTGTTGTGTTTCGATTCAGCCACAATTCCTCTCCCGGGCAGGAAAATTGAACCAGTTTCCAATAACCCAGGGAACCTGGTTTGCATATCGTGATCTGATGGAAAATGGAGTACCTCTTGGGGGCAGTAGTGATTATCCCGGAGGATTCATGGATGGAAGGGATGTTATAGCCTGCATCAGTATGGGTGCAACCATGAGTGACAGGAAGGGAAATGTTGTCTCTTCTGACCAGATTATGCCATTTGAAGAATGGCTCTGGATTTATACTGCCGGTAGTGCATACGTTGGAAACCAGGAGCATGAGCGGGGAATGCTTGCTGAAGGGATGGTTGCTGATTTTGTTATTCTGGATGGACCATTAGATCCTGTATCTCCACCGGTAGTTGCAGAAACATGGATCAGAGGAACCCGGGTTTATTCTAGAGATAACGAAAACCTGGAGATGTAATGGAAATACATCCCACACGACAGGAAGAATTGTATCAGAGATGAAAAAATGAATATCAGGATGAGAGGAATGCTCCTCGGTTTGATACCGGTACTGATCATGTCACTTGTGCTTGTTGGATCTTCCGGTGATCCAGGCTGGAAGATATCCAGGATTTTTCTCTGCGGTTGTAAGAATTTAGCATGATCAGGGTCATCATGTAATATCACACAGCCTCTATCTCCCAAATATCAAAATTACATGCGACTTACTACATGTACTGAAGATGTTGAATAAAACATACCCATGGTATGAAGCTGAACTGAAGAAGAACTCTATTTTTATAAAAAATATGCAATTTGTTTAAAACATAGAAAAATTAACCACAGAGGTTACAGAAAAACGTGGATATACACCGGGGTTTATCATCCGGGCCAGTGTTATGCGGGGAGATGACCCGAAGAGAGGCTGATTATGGGAATACCGATCACAGGTAGGACCTGCAGGGCAGAATACAAAGAGAACAGACCTCCAGCTGGACCCATTCAGAGTTATCTTCCTTATGGCAGGCTCTCAAATCAAAAAGAAAGATTATTGTGCCAGGGATTTACCAAGCGACTCAGCTTTCTGAATAGTTTCAGTGAACTTCGTGATATCATCAGGTGCGAAGCAATGGTTCTGCCAGACAAAGCCGGCATCAGCAAATCCCAGGAATGAGAATATATGTTTCGCATATTCATTAACCGGGTTGACAGCCTCTGCACCCATCCCACCACACGTCAGGGCCACTACGAATTTCTTCCCTTTTGGAAAATCTGTGGAGAAGTCTGATTTAAGGAGAGAATATAACCGGTCAATGACTGGATATGCCTGGGCATTCAGACGTCCCCAGTACACCGGTGAACCAAAAACAACGGCATCAGCAGTTTCAAGTTTGCTGACGAGTCCTGCAAAATCATCTTTCTGGACACAGCCATTACTCTTCTTGCAATCGTTACAGCCAATGCAGGGCTCGATGTTAAGATCGCAGAGCCGTACAAGCTCAGTCTTTGCACCGGCCTTTTCCGCACCGGAGAGGATATGTTCGACCAGTGTCTGGCTGTTTGCACCCTTTCGGGGGCTGGATGCTATTCCAATGATCTTCATTGTTACCTCAATAATAATTATAATTCAGGCTTTTGGGGAATTTTCCGGAATTACCTGATTGTAAAATAGTTAGACATTTAATTATTTAATTATTCGGAATAAGGTCCCGACGATGACCAAAGTAGATCATGAGAGTTCACTCCAATTTCGGAAATTCATCGTAAACCTTCTGAAGTAATCTCTCTAGTAATTCAGATTCCTCATCAGAAAGACCGCCATAAACTGCTTTCTGGAGTTTTTTGGAGACATAAATAAATACCGGCTTGAGGCTTTCTCCTTTTTCTGTAAGTGAAATATATGTAACCCGATTGTCGTCCGTGCTTTTCTCTTTTTTCACATATCCTAACTCAACCAGTTTATTGACAAGGACCGTTACATTGGGTTTGGATCTGTGAATCTTTGTAGCAAGATCCTTCATGGTACAGCATTTTTCTAGATAGAGAAAATGCAAAATATCGCCATGCGAGGGAACTATACCGGTGATCCCGTGTTCTTCAAGTTCATGGACAATCAACCGGTTCGCTTTTTCCCGTACCCGGCTGATGAGCGCGATAGCATTGCCCTTACTCATTGTCAGAATTAGTTAATCATTGAACTTTTTTTAAGTATCGGATCACAGCCATTTCCTCCTGGCTCCCGAAAACCTGAAAAATCCCGATTGGAAGAAACGTAACTATTAACCTATCAAAGGGAGGAATACCAGGATATGATAAAAAAGCGGATGTATGTCTGTTCAGTTGAGGCGGAAATGGACATAATCGGTGGGAAATGGAAACCACTCATCCTCTGGGAAAATTAAAGACGCACCACTCCGTTTCGGGAAATTCAGGAAAAACTGCCAAATATTTCCCAGAAAATGCTAACCCGTCAACTCAGGGCTCTTGAAGAAGATCGCCTAGTTTCTCGTACTGAGTTTCCCGGGATGCCACATCACGAGGACAGACCATCATCCCGCACCTCATGTCACTAAAAGACTGGGCAAACGAGGAACTGGCAGACCAGATCAATGAAGGCGGTTAATCGCTCTTGCTGACATTTTTGTCCATGATCCCTATTTACCTCCTCAAGGTCCTCGCAAGATAGAGAAAGGTGAAATGATGCTGTACAGGAAGTTCCCACGGTGCAGGCACGATATCTCGATCCTCGGTTTCGGGTGCATGAGATTACCCACCGAAGGGGATCAGCAGGCCGGAGGAAAAGTCGATGAGTAGATGGCAACTGATATGATCCGTACCGCCATTGATGGCGGAGTAAATTATATCGATACAGCCTACCCTTACCACAACGGTGAGAGTGAACTTGTTGTCGACAGGGTTTTTCTGGCCACCAAACGGGAGGAGATGGACCGGTTCCTGGACGAACAGCTTTCCCGGCTTGCTACTGATCATATCGATTTCTATCTCCTCCACGGGCTCAGTGGCGAAACATGGGAAAAACTTTCCCAGTTGGGCGTTCTTGAATTGCTTGACAGTGTCAGAGCAGACGGGAGAATCCGATATCCTGCATTTTCTTTCCATGACCTGTTCCCGGTCTATAAGGAGATAGTCGATGCTTATGAGTGGACATTTGCCCAAATCCAGTATAATTACATGGACGAGGAGAATCAGGCTGGCACTCAGGGTCTGAAGTAGCATCTGAACAGGGTCTTGGTATCCTCGTCATGGAACCGCTCCGGGGTGGCCTCCTTTCTGGGGACGTTCCCATAATCCACCAGTATATCCGTGACGCCCTAGTCAGCCGAACCCCGTCTGAATGGGGACTCCAATGGGTCTGGAATCACCCGGAAGTCACGGTTGTACTTTCAAGTATGTCAGACATGGAACAAGTCAGGGAAAACCTTGCCAGTGCAGAACAGGGCCTGCCGGGTTCTCTCTCTCCCGGAGAACTTGCTGTTGTTGAAAAACTGTGTGATACGTTTGCCTCCCGGATGAAGATCCCATGTACTGGCTGCCGCTATTGCATGCCATGTCAGAAAGGAGTCGATATGCCCCAGTGCTTCGAGTATTATAATCAGGCATATGCCTTCGATGCACAAGAAAAAGCAGCCGGCGTATACCTCTGGGCTCTAAATGGTACTTTTTCAGGGGGAATACCCGGGTATGCCTCATGTTGTGCCAAGTGTGGAGAGTGTGAGGATAAATGTCCCCAGGGACTTCCTATACGAGAATATTTAGAGGAGGTCTCGGATTTTTTCGGAAAATAATAGTACGGTTTTTCCAATCTGTTAAGAATTCAATTTATGAAATATAATATTATGAGTAATTAGAGGGTTGATGATTCAATGAAGATCATCAACACCATTGTAGTTTCATCCGGCTCTCGGAGGTAAAAGGAGAGTCTCTCCTTTTTTACTCTATAATCTTTACGAAGTTGGCGGAAGGGATTTTAGAATCCGGTCAGTTTCGTTATCTGTTAAATCATAACCAAAGAATTTACTATAAAACTCCTTTAATTCAGTTTCCATACTAATATCTTCAAATTTATCAGGATGAAGCAGCTTTGCGAGCCAGATCAATTGTAATATCTGTTGTTGGCCTCCATCCCAAAACATCACGCCGGTAGGACTGATAAAAACCTGTTGTTTTTTAACTGCAGTTAATTCTGAAAACGCAGGATCACTCATCATATTTGATAACGTTTCATCTGGTGGTTTTGAAGTTGAACTTGCCCTGCAGTGATCAATAATAATGTAATCAGGATTCCATTGTGATAACTGTTCCATGGAAATATCTGATCCAAACCCTGCTGAAAGGTTTTCAGTGACACTCTTTCCACCGGCAAGCCGGATTTCTTCAGAGATGTCTGAGTTGATCCCTGCTGTTTCAAGAGGTTTTTGAATTGCAAAATAAACCGATGGTCTGTTATCTTCTCCAATATCTGAAGTTCTGCTCTTCACCATTGCAAGTTTTTCATCGAAATATTTAGCATATTCATCTGCTTTGAGTTTCGCATCGGGTCCAAGTGCCTTTGCGTAGATTTGCAGTTGCGTCTTGTCATCGGTGAACTTACTTGATGAGGGAAGAGAGACAACAGCAATTCCGGCTTCTGTCATCTTCTGAACAACAGCAGAATTGTTCCAGAAAAAGATCAGATCTGGTTTGTTTTTCAACAATTCTTCTATATTCGGATTATTTGCATTGGAAATGATAATCAGAACATCATTGAGATGTTTATAAATAACATTGGACCATGGCCATGCGGTCTTATCAACGTCAGCAGTCATGGTAATTTTATTCTCATCACCAAGGATGACAACTTTTTCGTATGATGGATTAAAGAGACATCCTATTGACGACACATTACCGGGAATTGAGGTACTGCTGCTTTCTGCCGAGCAAATACTCACCGCAAACAAACAAATGACAATTCCAAGTAAATAGTAGGGATTACTACGAACTATTATTTCTTTCATAAGCCAAACACTTCAGGTTGCTTGAAATAATTCTTATTTCTAAAACCTCTTTTTTCGATATTATAGTCCTTCACACATTCAACTTAATTTCAAATTGAATTCAATCAAAATGTAAAAGATTACAACCAATAATGTAAATATGGATTCTATTTACACAAGTAGATTGTATATGTAAAAATATAAATTTAATTAATTATTAATAAAATATGATGGAATCCATATTCCACCAAGTGAATGAAGCATTAAAACTGATACATTTGACCATGAGTTGTGTCCAGATTATATCGATGAATATTTGAATAAGCAAAAGTCGTCCATTAAGCGACTCATGACAGAGATTCTGTATCTACATCCAATATAGATTTTCAGAACCGAGGGTTTTCATCATGAAAATCGCTTTATTCTTTTATTTTCATATATCCCCGTCCCCATGCACTAATAGCATCAAGGACAGGAAAAACAGTCTTTCCAAGATCGGTTAACTCATACTCTACCCTTGGGGGAATTTCAGGGTACGCAGTTCTGGTGAGCAATCCATCTGCTTCCAACTCTCTCAAATTCTGTGTAAGTACTGACTGGGTAATACGGGGTATACTCCTCTGTAGTTCAAGAAATCGAAGAGAACTTTTGCGCAGATGCCAAAGGATCTCTGGTTTCCATTTTCCCCCGATGATAGAGAGATAGGTATGTATTGGATAATCAACGTTGTTATCATCAATTATTTTTGATTTTATTGCCATTTCGCAATTAGTATTGAATAAAGTACTATATAGGATTGAGGGTACTGGTATGTTTTTCATCCTATCAGACCATTTTAATGTGATCCAGAATTGGTGAAATCATGCAGGTTAATTTTTCTATTGATAGTGATCGATGTAACCGTTGTGGTATATGTAGCAATGTATGTCTCTCTTCAATTCTCATCCAAGATCCAATAACCAAAATCCCAACAGTTGCATCAGATTACAAGGTGTTCTGTACTACATGTGGACATTGTGAATCTTTTTGCCCACAGGGAGCCATTAAAATTGAAACCCCTGAAGTCGAGCCGTTCCAAGGTTCCTCTATTGACCGGAAGGTTTCGCCTGAAACAGTAAAATCTTTGATTGTATCCCGAAGAACTATCCGACATTTCCAGGATAAACCTGTCTCACATGATCTCTTGATCAATCTCCTGGATATTATCAGATATGCACCGAGCGGGTTTAATCTGCATCCGGTTGAGTGGATGATCGTGAAAGACCCCGCTGTGATCCAGAAGTTGTCATCAGCCACGATCGATTGGTTAAGGTCTCTACAGGAAGTCAATACACCAGATGAATTCGCTCCACTCCTACCGGTGATATCAAAAATTATTGCGGTATGGGAGTCTGGAGAAGATCCTGTCTGTTATCATGCTCCGGCCCTTATCATTGCCCATGCTGATACGACAATTCACAGTGCCGGATATGATGCCATCATTGCACTCAGTTACCTGGATCTTATCGCCCAGGTTTATGATCTTGGAACCTGCTGGGCCGGTCTATTGCAAATGGCTTTATCTGGTTCGCCTGATGTTCTGGGTTTAATCCCGCTTCCCCAGGGTCACACACCACATCATGTTCTGCTTATCGGAAATCCACGATATCAGATATATCAAATCCCAAAAAGACCTCTGACCAGGATATCAGTCGTTTAATTTTTTAAATTCCTTCTATCATGTGAAAACCGAAGTGTCTTAAAAATTGAATGGCAAACATTAATATAATACAATTTTTACTTAATTCAATTGTCTTTTTAATCAATTCATTTCCATTGAGGAAATTACACAAATATGGTAATTTCTTATTTTTCTATTAATTTTCTATAATATCATCAGTTACCTCCAAGTACCTAAGTGTAATAGAAGTTCGTATTTTCAATAAGTACCCGAAAGATCAACAATAAGCAAGGACTCTGGAAGGTACCTAGGTTCCCCTTCAAATGAACCCAGGGAGAACTGTAGGTTCTGGTTCCCTGAAGATTATTCCAAATGGAGCACATGCTGTTATGCAAAACATAATAATTTGATGTAATGGAAGTGAAACAAAGATTAATTCTAAACGTGTTATCTAAAATCACTTCATAGTATTGAGCAAATGCTCTGGATAGTTCCAGAGCATTTTGTATTAAATTATAACTGGTCAGAATAGAACAGAACATTCGTGGAGGATAATCCAGGGTAGTTAATGACAGAGATGCTTATTCTCGTGGATAGACACGATACAGAAATCGGGTATGCGGAAAAGATGCAAATCCATCGTGAAGGAAAAATTCACCGTGCATTTTCCATCATTATCTACAATTCACAAGGGGAGATGCTTCTTCAGAAAAGGGCGTCATCGAAATACCATTCAGGAGGATTATGGACAAATGCATGCTGTGGTCATCCGAGGGCTGGTGAGGATTTATTATCCTCGGCTCACAGGAGGTTGAATGAGGAGATGGGATTTGAATGCATATTGAAACCGCTATTCAATTTTCTCTATGTAGCCCACCTGGATAATCAAATGATCGAACACGAATTCGATCATGTCTTAATTGGAGGATATGATGGATGTATTCATCCGGATCCTAATGAGGCAGAAGATTACCAGTGGATCTCTGTACCGCGTATTTACGAAGGGATCGTTCTAAATCCTGAAGTTTATACGATCTGGTTTGTGATTTTGATGAACAAACTAAAAAATCACAGAATCTCCACAAAATTATGAAATCAAAATCAGAACTAATGAAAAAAAGTACAGGATCTCCATGTGGTACAAGAATAAAACGTTGTGAGAAAGAGGAAACAATCATGGAAAAAGTAATGATAGGAAAAATGCCAGCAGGAGCATTTCCAATTATTGTTGTTGGCAGTATGGTAAATGGAAAACCGAATTATAATACACTTGGCTGTTATGGGCTTATTTCCCCGGCACCCCCGACCGTTTACATCAAATCCGTGAAGCAACATTATACAAATGTCGGTATTCGTGAATCTGGATGGTTCAGTGTGAATCTTCCCTCTGCCGACCAGGCCAGGAAAACAGATTACGTTGGGCTTGTTTCCGGTTACGACACAGATAAATCAGATGCGTTTACGCCGTTTTTCAGTTCTGCAGGAAATGCCCCGATGATCGAGGAATGCCCGGTAAATATCCTCTGTAAAGTAATCCAGACAGTCTACATGCCTACTCAGGAGAATGCAGAGATCTTTATTGGTGAGGTTGAGGAGGTTTACATTAAAAAGGAATGTATGATTGACGGGAACATCGACCTGAATATGATTAAACCTCTTATGATTACAGGTACTCAGTATATTGAGGTTACCGGTACACCAGCAGGTGCCGCATGGAATATCGGTAAAGAATTGATAGAAAAATAAGTCTCCACTATCATTCAATAATCATTGCAGTAATTATACCGTAAATATAGGATCTCCATTCTAAAATATCCAGGCAGGCGTAATCACTGTACAGATTACTCCTCATAATCTCTGGTTGGGACCGGTCTGAAATTACTGAAATGTGATGAAAGGAATTGAAAATCAGGGGATGGCACTAAGTTTGAGACCTGACTGACAGTGTAGAAGTAAAAAAACCTTTCACGAACAGACAATATGAATTCAGGAAGTTAGGGACATTGAATACTGATGCTGATAATTGCCCATGGATGAATTTCTGCAATCATATGTAAAAAAGTACGAACAATGGCGAAATGACAGGGATTTTTCCGTCTCATCACGGGTTATCTCTGTTAATGAGGCTTTTTTTGGTAGTCAGCGAATCCTTGCCTTGGAACAGGTAATACAAGTTTTCAAGGACTCCCAGGAATTTGCTCTGGCCGAATGTCACTGCAGGGTACAGTATGACAGGTGTAACCGACCAAGGGAGACCTGTCTTCTCATCGATGATGCAGCAGTCCGGGCGCTTGAAAAGAAAAAAGCCCTACGAATTACCCTGGAAGAGGCGAGGATGGTTATAAGGCAGGCTAATGTCCATGGTCTCGTTCTCATGACCTATTATCTACCAGGAAAAAGGATTAATGCAATATGCTGTTGCTGTCCCTGTTGTTGCCACGATCTTCAGCTCCTGCTACAGTACCATCGTTCGGATCTAGTAATAGGTTCAGATTATATCGCAGAAACCGACACAGATCGTTGTATATCATGTGGTATCTGTGTCGAACGTTGTATTTTCAGAGCCCGGACCATGCAGGATAGTCATTTTACGTATGATCCCACGTTATGCCTAGGATGTGGTCTTTGTGTTTCGGTATGCCCGGAACAGGCGACATCTATGGAATTGAATCCGCGATGTGATATGATCTGAACATATCACGGTTTTAATTATTTTACATCATCAACACTATTATTCATTTTTGCACAATCACGTTCCATTTCGTATACGGAAACGGATTTGTAAGGTGAAAATCAGGTTCTGTCTCCAGGTACGAGTAAACCTGTTCGGCCAGAATTACGAATTTCCATGCTTTAAATAAATCCCGGAGATCCCTTTCATCAAAATAATGGTGAGGAACTCCTGCTTCAAACCCGTCGTTTTTTACGAATGTATTCTGTTCTATCTCGCATCCCTGGCCGTAAGCTCCACCTTTGATGGAGAGCAGTGTCACCATGAACAAACCTCCACGTACCAGATTATCGTAAACATGAGCAACAGATTTTGTTATTTTTTCCCTGGTATTGTGATGTAAGGCATCCCAACAGAGGACCCCATGAAAGTGTATACCATAATACGGATTTACAGTCATATCAGCGACTTTCAACTCTGCCTTTAGGCCATTCCCGTCAAGCCATTTTTGAGTATGGTTGATCCCGTTTTGTGCAATATCACTTCCGTAAACCAAATGATGCATTTGTGAGAGTAGAACGGTATGTCTTCCAGCACCACAGCACAGGTCCCATAGAATGAGGGGTCTATCCGGAAAAATTCCTTCGAGTTTTCTAACGAATTTGTAGACTTCGGGTTGGGGTAAGGATTCAATGAACCTCTCATCAGAAAATAGTTCATTCCATGTTGCCATATGAGGGGTAATAATGAGACAGACAGGCATAAATTCCTTGACCCGTTTCAGAACCGAAAGATGTGTTTTCTTAAAAAGGACCTATAGTAATGCCAGATCTATCTTACAATAACCACAAACTGAATTGGAATATATCTTAAGAGGTTGCCGGTTTCGTTTGAACCAAACATATGCGAACAGTATTACTATGCCGAGCATTAGGTTTTAAACGAACACCAATTCATCCGGTTGTATGAAATGATCTGTTATTAGATTATAGTATAATTAGTAGACGTTGTATGGAATTTTTCTGTTCGATGGTCTAATAATAACGATCTCATTGAGATACAATCAAGACTAACCAGGAATCTTTTTCCCATTTGGGCTATCCTTCATGTATCGAGTATAAAAAATAATAGAATGACCTTTTTTCTGTGAGACATGCTCATGCACACAGAATTGTGCATTATGCCAAATTTTTTATACATACAGTGCCTATGAGAACATAGTATAGGTGCCCTACATGAAACTACAAACTGGAATTATCCTGGGACAGGTAATACTGATAATGTCACTATTTATCATATCTGTGAGTGCGGAACAGGCAGATAATCCGAGTATTACCATTAACGCTGTTCAGTCAATTAATATCGGAGATCTTCTTGATTTATCAGGAAATACTACGTTGCCAAAGGATTCTCACCTTTTAGTCAGTCTCAATCCTGATAATAATTGCTCAAATTTTTGTACAGGTTCAGGAATAAATACAATGGTTTTTGCCGGACAGAATGGATATAATTTCTGGTCTGCAGCAATGGATACCTCTAGTTTTGGATATGGTAATTACCAAATAAATATAACCCAAATTCTAAATTATACACCACAAGGTATTATATTTGGTAATGCATCAGCAACGCAAACAATTTTCATGAAAGGACAAGTCCTTATTGACAACACCACAAATAAACCAAACCAAAACATCACCGATGGATATATCTCCCTGAATACGATCGATCCAAAGAAAACAGGAGATAAATTCCTTATTCGCGGTTCAACCAATCTGCCTGTTGGTACTAATGTTCTTTGGGAAATTGGTCCCGATCAGACTCAGGTATCCCCTCAGTATTCTAACGAATATACATACCTTTCATCTAATTCCATGGTTGTAAAAGGTGATGACACATTAAACAGGGTATCACATGCCATAGATACTATCTCATTTAAACCAGGTATGTATAATGTTACCTGCTCCATAGACATAGGTAATCTTTTGACAGGTGAATGGAAAAAAGGAGATATTCAAGGTAACACTCAATTTATCCTGGAATAATGAATTGATATACCAGATATGAATCCTAAAATACTATATTAACTACTTTTATGTATTCATAGATGAAAATAGACAAAAGGAATTTCATGTAACTTAAGGAATTCATTGTCTGAAATTTCCGGATCCCTTACAGAACACCAGGAATGTCAGTAAAAAGAGTATACAAATCTGTTGCGATCGGAGCAACCGTTATTCTGGTTTTAATTGGTGCAATAATAGTATTATCCACCCTTTTTTCCACAACTCTTCCTGACAGAACAGGTGACATTTCTTTATCATATAATGAAACATCATCAGATACTCTCCCAAATACCCCGGATTCCATTTCATCTCTATACATCAGTCTTGATCCAGTGAAAAATATTCATACTGGAGATCAGATCGTGGTTTCAGGAGTTACAAATTTACAGCCGGGCAGTATTATCAGTCTTAAAATTACACCAGCTTTTGCAGAAAGAACAGATGATTCTAATTCGAAAACTACCTTTAAATCCTTTTTAGGTCTTATGGGATCAATCCGGGTTTCTCCTGATAATGAACAAGTCCACCATTGGTTATGGGTTGCCAACAGTTCAGATCTTTCTCCGAACTTATACGAGGTTACCGCTTCATTCATATGTCCTTTTTCTAATTCAAATAAAATTCCAGGGGTAGTTTTTTCAGGAACATCCAGGTTTACCCTGACACAACGATCAGTATGAAATACATTCATTATTTGGTGTGGATTATTGGAACTGCAATTCTGGTAACGATGATGGTAGGATGGTCAATTATATCAGGCCTTATCTGGATTCCGTTAATTATTATTCCTCTGGCAGTAATTGTGTGTTATACAGGTCGTAAGATAGTGACTCCAATCCTGGATGATGAACTAAACCAGCGTATTCAGGGAGATGCTGCGATGAGGACCCTTGAGGTTCTATTTGTTACAGGCATTATTATTATTTCCATCCTGTTTTCTCTCTCAGTAAGTTCAGCATATACCCCAAAAATCAATGGACACATTGTTACCAATGATGATAGTACCCGATCAATGTCAGTGACCATTCAATATCTGAACCCGTTGGATATCTCACATTCATCTTTGAGATCATTTTTAATCAAGAATATCGAAGCTATGACATACCAGGAAGCTGGATCTTATGCAACATTCTGGCAGGAAGGATTGCGACCGCATTATGATTATGATCTGATGGCTAGAATCGGAGGATTTCTTTTAATATTTCTTCTTTTAGTCTATGGTTCTTTTTATTTATACTACCGTCGAAAATACTAGTCACATTCAATATGAAAAACAGAATAAAAGTCCTCCGGGCTGAGTATGATATGACCCAGGAGACTCTTGCACAGTTAGTCGGTGTTACCCGCAATACAATAATCTCTATAGAAAAAGGGAAATATTATCCCTCTTTACTCATTGGATATCGAATGGCACGAGTTTTTGATGTGGATATTAATGATATTTTTACCTATGAAGAAGGTATTGACGATCTTCAGTCAGAGTAATCAATGGCTCATTAATTGTCTTGGTTTTCTGGATAAACCATAAATCGCATGTTCATCAGGAATAATGGAAAAAAATTCTTACAGTATTATTATGTAAAGCATATTTTTTGTAATCATCGAAGTGAAACAAAGATTATTTCTAAACATTCTTTCCTAAAGCACTTCATTGGATGAAACAAACATTCTGGATAGATCCAGAATGTTTTGATTATATTAAAAAATACAACGTTCATACATTACCAAAAAAATTGGATTCTTATATTGGGTAAAACCGTTTTCCGAGAATATAAGGGAATTTACCAATGATTATACATTCAGATTATAATTTACTCGGGATAACAACGTGAATAATGACTCCTCGTATCCATATTATCGTATTGCTAGTGGTTCTTCTTCCTCTGACACATGTAACTGCTGATAAGGATCCCATTATTGGTTCATACTTCTATATTTTTGATTATGGGTACAATAATACCATGAATATTCAGGACACTATCCCCAGGAATAAGATCAACAGACTATATATTGTATTTGCAATGGTGAAAGACGGTACCCTCATGAATATTCTGACTGATGGAACGGAAGACCAGGCAGATCAACGAATTCAAACGGTTATTAGTCTTTGTTAGAAGAATAACGAGGATACAGGATTTTATCAAGGGATTTTTACCGAGGAAATTATGCACCTTAAACTTTTTTTGATTCTTTGTGTAAGTTTTATTTTGTTTAGTATATATAACAAGATTAGGAATTTCCGAAAAACTAAATTTTTTTGTCTTTAACCTGTGAATAAAAGTGAATAAATTAGATAGATTGTTACTAACTTAATTTGGTTAACTTTAACTTAAGATCTTCATCTTCAGTCTTGGTTTGGATTACGCGCTAAAGTGAATAAAAAGCTATTGCATGGCATATATATTTCGGAATATAAAAATAAGGACATATATATCATATTCAAATGATATTCGGTTTTTTGCGAAACCAAATGATTATTTTTGATAATTCATAGCAAATTATGATCTATTTATTTAAACACATAAATATAAAAAACCGAAACGGTTATTATCATTTTTAGCTAACAATAGTTTGTTCGGGGGGACCGAACAGGTGTAAAATGAGGAAAGATTTAGCTTTTTCAGGCCTTGAAGCAGCAATTGTATTAATTGCATTTGTTGTCGTGGCCGCAGTGTTTTCCTACGTAATGTTAGGAGCAGGGTTTTTTGCAACCCAGAAATCACAGGAAGTAACGTATTCAGGAATTAAGCAGTCCACATCGAACATTGTCTTAGATGGGCAGTTATACGGTGATTCTAGTGATATTTCTGTGCTTACTATTTATCTTGCCATTCCAGAAGGTGGACAACCACAAAAACTGAGTGACGTTGACTATCTCTGGACAATTGATGGTGGAGCAGTAACAGTAGTAACCGGAACTGACGCCGACAATGTTGGGCTTCTTCAGGCAGGAGACAGAGCAAAAATTACTATTTCACTCGCTGCAGCCAACCGCCCGGGTCCGGGATCGAGTTTTACTCTTGAAATAAAACCAAAAGTTGGAGCTTCCTCACTTATATCCAAAACCCTTGGTAGTGGATATGCTGGTGGAGTAATTATTTAAGAGTAATTTTTTAATTTTTTTCTCTTTTTTTGAATTTATATTAGTAATCTTGGAACTCAGTGCTCTCATCCCAAGGTTGAATATATCTTTATGCATTTAATGGATCTCCTCGTTAGTGTTACAATTTTTATGTAAAATATCAAAGGATTGTGACATTAATAACAATGATGTACTTAGCATCCTGGTGTTCGGATTCTTAAAGGGTGTAATTCATACCGATCTTTAATCATTAGAAGAACCTCCTACTATTAATCCATATAATGACCCTCTAATAAGACCTAATTCAATATTTATCAGTCTTGAGAAATGTGGAATGACAGGGTAAGGGGTGTGAAAAAGATATAACAAGGAACCAAACACTGCCATAACATTTCTGAATCTTTGTATCTGTTCATTTTTTGGATATCAGCGAATATGGAACTTCCTGAAAGGTGATTTTCTTTAGTTTTTCCGATGGATAAACCCCAAGGATATCTTTACCCAAAGATAATTACCAAACTCCTCCCTGGTGTTTGAATTGTTGAGGAAGAAAAGGTCTTCAAGGTGGCAGTGTTTCGAACATCTCCAGGATGCAAAGAGCAGACATTCAGTTAATACCTGGTTGATTCCCGGTTCGTTTAAGAAGGGAAGGGAATAATTATCCATCCCCCTACATTCATTTAATTCACACAGGAGGTATGCTTTCAGATATATATTCGGGTTCTCACTACAGAGATAACTTGTCTTTGAGCTTCCGGATATCAATAGTTCATGCCGCTAATGTTTTTTCCAGTAATGTATTATTGACTCTAATGAGAGGTATGGTGGTGTTCAACCCATCCAGATATGCAAAGCACGGTACCCACTTTATTGTTCCATCCGCTCCTTTTTGAGGCAGATAGAAATAATAATCTCCATGCTCCCGGTCTCCATTTTTATCAAGTTTCAACCAGCCGGTTGCTCCATACATATTATTTCCAAGGATATCAACAATTTTGAGAGTGTCTTCAAGTGTTGATGCGTTATTCTCAAGAATGCGGGCTGCCATAACAACCTCATCATATGGAAGGATCTCGTAAATACAAGGTTGATGACCGTCAGTTGTTGCCTGTATTTTATCATATACCTTCCAGTAATTGGAATCCTCAGGTTGTGCCACATTAAAGGAAATTGTTGCTAAATGAGTGTCATATGCAAATTGTGCTGCAGTGTCATTCTTTAGGATCGTCGGGTTGAGAGCAACTCCATCCATTCCAGACCACTGGATTTTTCGTAAATTCGGATAAGCGGATGCCTGTGCCAGGAGATCACTGATCTCATCTATAGAGATCGCAAAGACACACACATTCTTTTCACCATATGTGTCAATAAGAGATGATACTGAACTGTTCAATTTTTCAAGTGTACTGGTAAAATCCCGTGTTCTTGGTGAATATATGACCGTATCAGAAACTTGAGTTATACTTTTCACTTTTTCAGAGAGATCAAGTCCGTATAAATCACCCCGTGATACAACAACTGTTTTTTGCGGAATTGTCCCGGTAATTACAGTATTATAACTCGCAATCGCATTAACGAGTGACAGGTCTCCAGGACATAATCTGATAACCTGATCCCCGGGAATTGCCAGTTTTATTGAAGACGATGGATTAATTGAGAGTATTTTCTCTCGTGAAAGGATAGGTAAGCAACCTGAAAGTTCTTCAGAGGTGGTAGGACCAACAATTATCTGAGCTCCTTCAGATACAAGGTTTTCAGCAGCTTTCGCTGCACTTTCTGAGGTACCATCAGAAGATTCTTTCTTGATTACAACAGTTGTGGTCTTGTTTACTTTTTTGTAATAATCGTTGAGGTCTGATGCAGCAAGATTTATCGCCGTTTCTATTCCTGGGGCGTATGAAGTAGTATCACCACTTTCATCAATAATCGCCCCAATAACTATCTGTTTCTCTGCAGATACTGCAGAGACCAGCATTATCCCGGCAAGAAGGAGTACTACTAATCGATTCATAATCAACACCATTTTCTTATAATTACCCTGTTTATGGATTGACTCAGGGATAAGAGAGAGTATGACCTGGTATTATTTATTGTTGGTGAAATAAATATCGAGATAGAGCCGGGAGTAACGCCAGTTATCAGGGATATTTTGTTATTTTCAAGTGATTCAGACCATATCAAAGGCAATCTACATGATATGTGATTCCAGAAGCCCAGTTGATTTTTAAGATCAGGTGAGATAATTCATGTGTGTATATGGATTTATCAGATCTCTAATAATCCGGGATTTCTATGGTTTCAGGCTTTAAACGAATCCATTGACAATGTAGATGGTGATGAGCTGTTTCCTGAAGGTTTAGATCCCCGGGGTTAGTCACTCCATTGTGGGCCCGGATGATCTAAAAAGATCAACAATAGTTATTAGTCCTCAAATCAGGGGTCATAAATTCCGGATTTGATGGGATTCTCCATTATTACAACGGGGGTTTAGGGAGATAGACAATGTAACATAGTGTTCAACAGGATATCTGCCTGACATTGATAGTGAGCTAGCCTCTGGTGAATTTATCGATGTACCACTACTTCATATCCAGAGAGGAGTGAATAGAAATGCTAAAAAAAGGGAAACATTTTTTATGTTACTGTTATTGCATTCGAGATTCTCAGGCTACCACCATAGTTTGCATTTTTAAGAGATAATGTAACCGAGTAGGTACCTACTACAGTATACACATGTGACGGGTTCTGTATTGATGACTGTGCCCCATCTCCAAAGTCCCAGGTCCATGATGTCGGATTTCCTGAACTCATATCCCTGAAATCAACAGTGAGTGGTGCATTTCCGGTTGTCGGATAGGCTGAAAACTGTGCAATAATCTTTCCCGGAACAGGAGTCGGGGTAGGCTCCGGAACTGGTCCGTCAGTGACAGTAATATAGTTATTCCATACCGCATAGCCTCCGGTCTGGTTATTCAAGGCACGGAGAGTTACAGAATACACTCCGGGAGTTGTGTACGTATGGATTGGATTCTGTGTTGTATTGGAAATTCCATCTCCAAACTGCCAGTACCACGAGGTTGGTGAACCGAGTGACTGTTCCGATGAGAACGAGACAGTCAGAGGACTCTGTCCATACCGTGTTGAAGCATTAAAGATTGCATGAACCTGCCCGGGCGTTGCATTCCCTATTGCCTGGATCTCGTGATCTTCAGTCAGTTGAGTAAAGGTCCAGTTGGTAACATTTCCTTTTGATTGTGAATCAACAACCACATCGCTGATTTCTGCGCCAGGTTTTGCCTGAGTAATAAAGGTCTGGTTCGTATAGGACCGGTATGAACTGTTCCCTCCTGGGACAATGATACCCCAGTTATTTGCAGTTGCATTGATTGTTACAGTTTTTTGAGGTACGAGGGGTGCAGTATCGTTTATTCCAGTGAGTAAATTGTAAGGGATTGTTGTATATCCTGATACATTAGGAGTCTGCTGATCTGACCATCCGGTTCCGGAAGGGTTACTCCAGTAATTACCTGCAATAAACGGCCCTCCAATAACATTTGTTCCAAGTTGTGGACCATCCGGATTCGTCCATAAGAATGAGTATTTACTGAGGTTTCCACCCCCACCGATATTGGTGTCACTTCCAAAGTAATTGTTATAAATTTTTCTTATTCCCTCATTACTCCTCCCATAAGAAGAACCAATTTGAACACCGGATTGACTTGTACTGTTGATCTGGTTTCCACATATTGATGTAACATAATTATCCAGGATTCCAACTCCAACTGTTGCATTCGTTATTATGTTATTATCAATACTGGAGTTATTCCCGTGGCATACTAATCCATTGAGAGTAGTATCACGGATGATATTATCTGATACAGTTGTATTCTCTCCTTGTATGACTATACCAAAAAAGGTATTAGAATATACTCTATTGTTTCTCACATTACAGTTGTCTTCATATGCTAAAATGCCATATGCATGATTATTTATGGTATTTTCTGAAAAAGTTCCATTTTCTCCCATCGCAAGGATTCCAAATCCATTGTTATTTGAAGATGAGAGAGTATTGCTTTTTATTGTAGCATTATCTGCAACTAAAAAAATGTTATAGTTATTCTGGCTTATTATATTGCCAATACACTCTATTCCAGAACCCCCTATCCCAATACCATAATCTAAATTATTTATTGCAGTATTTTCATTTATGGTGATATTATTTCCCTCAAATATACCTCCATTATAATTATTGTTAAATGAATTTTTCTTGATGCTTATGTTATCAACAACAGCATAGCAACCATACTCCTGATTGTTATTTAATACATTATCAGTAAGAATTGCATCCGTACCAGAGAGGTATATACCACTCTGACTATTATTCTTCAGGATGTTCTTTTCAATTGAGATATTTGAGCCTGATAAGATGGCACCAGTGAAATAGTTGTCACACATTGAGTTATTTATGAGTGATACCTGATTTCCTGTGGAGTTAATACCGGTATAGAATTTCTCAACTCCGGCAAAATTCCTGACTGTCGTATTGTTCTCTTCAGACCTTATTGTGATACCTGTATTTGTAGCGTTTCCGGTAATCTTCTGGGCATTGCCTTCAAGCACTACATCAGAGGCCCCAATATAAATTGCCGTGCTGTTTCCAGTTGAGAACCCATCCTGTAATGTGTAGGTCCCGGAAGAATAGATGTAATAACTCTGGTCGTTTCCGGTTGCATTGAAGTAATAATATCCACTACCTTCAGGTGTCGGTGTGATAGGGACCAGGACAACATTTCCCATCGTTTGAATTCCACCTTCTGAGGACACCAAACCTGAAACAAGCCCTTGAGTTTCATCTCCTGCAATGTGTGCCTTATTGACATCACTGATATTTTCCGGGGGTGCAGGAAGCGTAATATTCTCAAATTCAGGAAAATTTGGGAGAGAATTATTCAGTTTATTATCGATTAATGGTGAATTATTACCTGAATCTGCTAAACACGAAATAGTTACAGTTCCTAGAAGAACAAGCAAACATATGAACGTTTTCGGAATTAAGCCAGAATTGTTAAACATTATCCACCTTGGTCAATGGTCTTATCTTCATAAGATTACTAATATGCAAGAGGAACTCACCACAAAGATCAATCATTGAAATCAGACTGATTTCCTGCCGTCTATCACAGTTTATTAAACCCATCGTATCCCTCATCCCTCATCAGAAAAATCGACGAGAGATATGTTATTTGTATATCATTCAAATGATAATATAAAAGTATGCCATTATAACCTCACATCGCGAAATATATTCACATAAGGTAATAAAAATTACGAACCTCTTAAATTTAATTTGTGGTGTTCTTCCATATTGCGATGGTTACACTTTTTATTGATAATTTTTTTATATGTGCTCATATAATAATGGCAGAAATGAAGGACACCATACGGATCAGGAAGATTAATTGAAAGGTACTGGTATGAGG
Source organism: Methanospirillum lacunae (assembly GCF_003173355.1). Taxonomy (NCBI): domain Archaea; kingdom Methanobacteriati; phylum Methanobacteriota; class Methanomicrobia; order Methanomicrobiales; family Methanospirillaceae; genus Methanospirillum; species Methanospirillum lacunae. Next base: position 86,433 of record NZ_QGMY01000001.1, read on the forward strand.
GCATTCCGCATTAGGAAAAAGAGAAAAAAAGTAATATAATATTTATGTTACGGTTATTGCATTAGAGATTCTCAAACTACCTCCATAATTCGCATTTTTTAGAGACAATGTGACCGGATAGGTACCTTTTGTTGTGTACGTATGTGATGGGTTCTGCAGTGTTACCTGTGCTCCATCTCCGAAGTCCCAGAACCAGGAAGTCGGGTTTCCTGAACTCATATCCTTGAAATCTACAGTGAGTGGTGCATTTCCGGTTGTCGGATATGCTGAGAACTGTGCAATAATCTTTCCCGGAACAGGAGTTGGAGTAGGCTCCGGAACTGGTCCGTCAGTAACAGTGATGTAGTTATTCCAGACTGCATAGCCTCCGGTCTGGCCATTCAGAGCCTGCAGAGTTACAGAGTATACTCCGGGAGTTACGTATGTATGGACCGGATTCTGTGTTGTATTCGTTATTCCATCTCCAAACTGCCAGTACCATGAGGTTGGTGAACCGAGTGACTGCTCAGATGAGAACAAGACAGTCAGCGGACTCTTTCCATACCGTTTTGAAGCATTAAAGATTGCATGAACCTGTCCTGGTGTTGCATTCCCTATTGCCAGGATCTCATGATCTTCAGTCAGCTGAGTAAAGGTCCAGTTCGTGACATTTCCTTGTGATGTGGAATCAACAACCACATCAGTAATTTCTGCACCAGGTTTTGGCTGAGCAATAAAGGTCTGATTCGTGTAGGACCGGTATGAACTGTTCCCTCCAGGGACAATGACACCCCAGTTATTTGCTGTTGCATTGATGATTACAGATTTTTGAGGCACAAGGGGTGCAGTATCGTTCATTCCAGTGACTACTTCGTAAGGGGTTGTTGTATATCCAGATACATTGGGCGTCTTCTGGTCTGACCACCCTGTTCCAGATGGGTTACTCCAGTAATTACCTGCAATAAACGGCCCTCCAACAACATTTGTTCCACGTTGTGGACCAGCAGGATTTGTCCAGGTATATGAATAATTACTGAAATTTCCGTATCCTCCGATGTTGATATCGCTTCCAAAGTAGTTATTGTAAATTTCTCCTAATCCTTCAGTGGTACCATAATAATCCAGGATTAAAAGACCAAACCGGCTTGTACTATTAATCTGATTTCCAATTACGGATGAATTATAATGATCAACGATTCCAACTCCAAATGTGGCATTCGTGATTATATTATTATAGACTGTAGAATTTTCGCCATAACATGCCAGTCCATAGAGAACAGTATCCCTGATGATATTATCTGATATAGTTTCGTTATTTCCTTCTAGAGCGATACCATAGATATTATTTGAATAAACTCTGTTGTTAATTGCCTTACAGTCACTATTAGATGATATAATACCATATCCATTATTATTTACAGTATTTTCTGAATATGTTGTATTTCTACCATATCCATGGATACCATAACCATAATCATCAGATGATGAGGAGATTGTATTGCTTTTTACTGTGACATTATCTCTGGCTGTGAAAAGGTTGTCACCGTTCTGGCTTATGATATTGCCAATTATTAAAGCTCCTTCACTTTCTATTCCGATACCATAGAATCGATTATTTGTAATAGTATTTTCCTTACATACAAGATTATCTCTGATACAGGTTACACCATAGGCATTATTATTGATTGAATTTCTCTCAAGAGTTACGTTATCTGCATACCCATAGACACCATAACCCTGATTGTTATTCAAAAAATTGTCTGTCAGTGTTATATCAGTGCCATATACATAAACTCCCACAGAACTACAATTCTTTAAAACAGTTTGTTGCATGGAGAAATGAGAACCTAATGAATAAACACCGCTGAAATAATTATCATATATTGAATTATTTACAATTGATACATTATCAGCATTAGAAGCAATTCCGTTAGAGAATTTTTCAATTCCGGCAAAGTTCCTGACTGTTGCATTACTCTCATCAGAACTGATGGCGATACCCACATTTGTAGTGTCACCGGTGATCGTCTGGGCATTGCCCTCAAGCACTACATCAGAAGCACCGATATAAATTGCCGAGTTGTTTCCTGTTGAGAACCCATCCTGTAATGTGTAGGTCCCGGAAGAATAGATGTAATAACTCTGATCATGTCCGGTTGTATTGAAGTAATAATATCCACTTCCTTCAGGTGTCGGTGTGATGGGGACCAGGACAACATTTCCCATCGTTTTCATATCGGTATCAACAAATGCCAAACTTGAAACAAATCCACTAGTGTCCTTTACTACAGTATGTGTCTTCTTGATCTCGCTGATGTTTACCGGTGGTGCAGGAAGTGTAAAATTTTTAGTATCAGGGAGATGTGTCAGAGAAGTATTCAGTTTACTATCATTAAATACAGAATATTTGATGTTTGTCTCAGCAGTACACACAATAGTCACGGCTGTCAGAAGAATAAGCAGGCAAACGAGAAATTTTGGAATTAATCCAGAATTTTCGGACATTATACACCTTTGGTCAATGGACTGATATTCCGGATATAATAATTATGCAAGAAAAACTTCCCATTTTTCTCCATCAGCGAAATCTTATTGATTTCCGACCTTCTTTTACTGTTTATTGCACCCATCGTATCCCCCATCTCTCATCAGAAAAATCGAAGAGAGATATGTTAGTTGTACATCATTCAAATGATAATTTAAAAGTGTGTATTAGAATACAAAATTTACGTTGCCCAAATAATGTTCGGAGGACATAATACACCAACCAAAAATTTGATTTTATATTCCTTTTGCTTCACTATTTTTTGAATCTTACTTAACTCTCAAAAGTTTCGGATTTGTAATTTATCGTGTGAGAAAGGAGTAGGAGGGTTAATTAGAAAGCAGCTTGTCTGCTTTTCCAGCTCTGGTAACCGCACCAGAAACCGTATCATCTGGAATCAGGCGGAAAAATGCAGATATGGGGTGATATCCATGACCATTCGTATCGATGAACCTGATAATCAATAAGGGAGGAAGGATGGGAGATTCAAATAACTGATATCCCAAATGTACATTAATTCATTTTTTCCGTTTTTCTAACTCTTCAGTTTTTTTGCCCAAAAAAACATGGAAATGTATGCTTTTCCAGACTTAGATGGATACCGGTTCTGGGGGATCGTTATCTCGATTATCTGACGAATAAAATCTATTCAGATAGATTACTCATGATCGAATTCATCAGGTTGATAGGGATTATGTCTATTGATACGTGGTATTGGGATTGCACTGATACGTGTTAATCCCAGAGATGAAACCTGACTTTGCCACTTTGACTTTCAAGTCTCAATGAGCTCATCCACTAACACGATCAAATTTG